>NZ_JALCZC010000052.1:0-27301 GCF_022690805.1 Anaeromyxobacter sp. SG66 | reverse complement strand
TCGCCGTCCTCGGGCTGCGGCAGCCCGAGCTCCAGGTCGAGCCCTTCGTCCTCGCCCGCGGTCCGCGGGGCGGCGAGCTCCTCGAACGCGTCGTCGAGCAGGCGCAGCTCGTCGTCCGCGCCCGCGCTGCGCGGGCTCTCGACCGGCTCGTCCGGGAGCGCCGACAGGTCGAGCGCGGGGAGATCCTCCACCGGCTCGTTGGGGAGCGCCTCGAGGCCCATCGCGTCCTCGAGGCTCACGAGCTCCTCCTCCTCGAGATCGTCGGCCGGGCGCGGGATGTCGTACTCGTCTGCCGGCTCCGGCGCGCCGGCGACCCGAAGCACGGCGTCCACGAGCGCCTCGGTGGCGTACGGCTTGAAGAGGTACTCGTCGGCGCGGACCTTCAACGCGCGGTGCTTCTCGAACGTCTCCTCGGTGGCCTCCGCGCTCGTGAGCACGAGCGGGATCGACTTGAGGGCGTCGTCCTTCTTGAGCCGCTGGCAGACGAGGTAGCCGCTCATGCCCGGGAGCTCGACGCAGAGCACCACGGCCTGCGGGCCCCACTCGCGCGCGAGGTCGAGCCCCTCCTTGCCGTCCCCGGTGGCGCGGACCTCGAAGCCTTCGGACTCGAGGGCGTCGGTGAGCGCCGACGCGAGGGCGGCGTCGTTCTCGATGAGGAGGATCTTCGTGGGCATCGCGCGTTCCGGGAGGGGCGGGACGGGGCGCGGCGATGAGGCAACCGCGCGGAAAAGGCTGGGAAACTCTACCCCAGCCCGGGCGCGGATCAAAATGCGCGGCTAATGAGAGGCGTCGGCCTGCGCAGTCTGGACGAGATCGAAGAGCTGAGCTTCGTCGAGGTCGGAGACGAGGGAGTAGACGATCTCGTCCTGGCGCCAGACCGCCACGTTGTAGCCGCGGGCGGTCGCGATCTTGACCTTGTGCGGCCCGATCTTCACCTCGCGCCCGGACGCGTCGAACCGGCCGTCGGGATCGTCGACGATGAACAGGCCGGCCTGGCCGCGGGGGAGCTGGTAGCGGATGTAGGCGGCCGGCCACGCGCCGATGTGCGACAGGCGCGCGCCCAGCACCTGCACGCCGGCGGCGCGGAAGCGTGGCGGAGCCGGGTTGAAGTCGAGCTTCCCGGCGAACCAGCCGGGGATGCCGCTCTCGGGATCGGTGAAGGTCACCTCGAGCGGGAGCTCGCGGTGGTGCTTGCGGATCGCGTCCTCCAGGAGCGGGCTGCCGCCGTGGCCGAGGGGATCGAGCCAGAGCACGAGCAGGACGCCCGCGACGCAGGCGGCGAGGGTGGCGATCGGGATGGGCGCGAGGGCGCGGCGCCAGAGCGGCTTGCGGCGGCGCGCGAGGGCCCCCTCGATGCGGGTGCGGAGCGCGGGCGGGGCGCGGCCGGAGGGTGCGTCCTCACCGAGCGCCTCGCGGAGCTTCGCGCGCAGCGCGGCGCGCATCCGGGCCTGCCGCTCGACGAGCGCGCGGCAGCGCGGGCACGCGGCGAGGTGGACGTCCATCTCGGACCGCTCGCGCTCGTCGAACTCGCGGTCGAGGTACGGATCGACCGAGCGCTCGACGTCGCTGCATTCGAGGGCCGCGATGAGCGTGGGTTCGATCGCCATGGGCGCGTTCCGCCGGGGCCTTACGCCGACTTGCCGCGGCGCTTCCGATACGTCTCGAGGTCGATGCTGCCGTCTTCCCCGACCTCCTGCAGCACGCCCGAGACCACCGCGTAGCTCGCGAGCGCCTTCTGGAGGAGGCGCCGCCCGCGGTACAGGCGGCTCATGACGGTGCCCACCGGGACGTCCAGGATCTCGGCGATCTCCTTGTACGAGAACTCCTGGAGGTCCGCGAGGATCACGACGAGCCGGAAGTCGATGGGGAGCGAGTCGACGGCCTTGAGCACGTCGTCGGACAGCAGCCGGTCGAAGAAGTACTGCTCCGGGTTCGCGGCGAACTCCGCCGCCTCCCTCGACACGAACCGCTCGTGCACGGCGTCGCGCTCGGATCCCTCGACGATGTTCCGCTCCTTCACCGACCGCCGGTAGCGGTTGATGAAGGTGTTCGTCAGGATCTTGAACAGCCAGGCCTTCATGTTGGTTCCTCGCTCGAACTTCTCGAAGAACCGGTAGGCCCGCAGGAACGTGTCCTGGACGAGATCCTCCGCGTCGCGGTCGTTCTTGGTGAGCCGGAGGGCCGCGGAGTACAGCGGGTCGAGGTGCTTGAGCGCGAGCTCCTCGAACTCGCCACGCGTGAGATCGGTCTGTCTCAGATCGAACATCAGGGGTTCGTGTCTCCCACCCGGGTTCTATTCCGCTCGTCCGTGCTCCGCTTCCCTCGTACCACGACCCAGGGAACGAGCAGCCGGCCGAAACGATTCCCGCGCCTCACCCCCGCGCCCGGTCGCCAGGGGTGCATGCAGTCGAGATGACGGAAAGGACCCGCGAATTCTAATCGGCCCTGAGGGGGTACGCATGCCTCCGAGGCGCGAGCCGGAGCGGAGGCACGGGCGCGGAGGCGGGCGCCTGGCCGGCCGCCTGCGTGGTATGACCGCGGGCCGCGAGATCGTACCCTCCGCCCGGGCGACGCCGCGCGCCACGCTTAGATAGAACGCCGAATGCCGAAGCTCCTCTTCGCGGACGACCGCGGAAACGTCTACGACCACCCCGAGCTCGACGCCGCCGTGCGGAGCGGCGACGAGATCCTCGCGACGCGCGAGCGCCCGCTCGACCTCCCCGAGGGGGCGTCCCTCTGCATGCTCCCGGGCCGGCGGCCCGTGGGCCTCGATCCGGCGACGGGCGAACCGATCGTCCTCCACGAGGTCAAGATCGGGCGCAGGAGGGTGAAGCCGCACGCCGTGGGCGCCACCTTGCCGCCGGGGTACACGCGGACGTTCCTGCCAGCCGCGGCCAGGGCGGCCCTCCCCACGACCGGCGAGGCGCCGATCCTCCCGCAGTGGGCGTACACGGCCGCGGCCCTCGGCGCGCGCGGTCCCGTCGCGTGGGCCCTGCACACGGATCGCCGGAGCCACTGGAGCCCGGCCGCGCACTCGACCGAGGAGCTCCCCGACCTCGTCGCGCGCACGCTCGAGGAGTCCGACAACCCCATCTACCGGCAGCTCGCGCGCTGCGCGCTCGAGTGGCGCTGCTTCACCGCGCAGAACACGTTCTACGGCCGGGACGAGGGGGCGATCCCGGCGTCGGCGTCGTGCAACGCCTCGTGCGTCGGCTGCCTCTCCGAGCAGCAGGAGGGGATGCCGCCCTCGAGCCACGAGCGGATCGCGCAGGCGCCGACCGCGGACGAGATGGCGGAGGTGGCCCTGCGCCACCTCGCGCGCGCGACGGGGCACGTGATGGTGAGCTTCGGCCAGGGCTGCGAGGGGGAGCCGCTCACGCGCTGGAAGGAGATCGAGCGGGCGCTCCGGCGCGTGCGGGCGGAGACTCCGCGCGGCTCGCTGCACGCGAACACGAACGGCTCGCTCCCGGCCGCGCTCGGGAAGCTCTGCGACGCGGGGCTCGACTCGGTGCGGATCTCGACGAACTCGGCCTCGCCCGACCTGTACGCGGCGTACTACCGCCCGAGCGGCTACGGCCTCGAGGACGTCGTGCGCTCGCTCCACGTCGCGAAGGCGAAGGGCGCGTACGTCGCGCTGAACCTGCTCACCTTCCCGGGCGTCACCGACCGCGAGGGCGAGGCGGAGCGGCTGTGCCGGCTCGTCGCCGAGACGGGTGTGGACCAGGTCCAGACGCGGCCGCTCGCGCTCGATCCGGACGTCTACGCGGAGCTCGCGCGAGGCCGCGGCGGGGCGGGACGCGCCCTCGGGATCCGGCGACTCGTGGCCGAGCTGAAGGCGGCGCGGCCGGGGCTCGTCGTGGGGAACTTCTCACGCGCGCGCGAGGAGCGCGCGCGCACGGGCCGGCGCGCGAGGCGCGCCAGGGCGGAGGCGCGATGAGGGCAGTCGGCAGCGCGGTGCGCGGCGAGGCGGAGCTGGAGCTGCGCAAGGACCTCGCGCGCCACCTGCGCGCGGGCCATCCGTGGGTGTTCCGCAAGGCTGTGGAGCGGGCGCCGAAGGGGCTCCCCGCGGGCGCCATCGTGGACGTGACCGAGGAGGGGCGGTTCGTCGCGCGCGGCTACTACGATCCGCACTCCGCCATCTCCGTGCGGATCCTGACGCGGGAGCCCGCCGAGGCCATCGACGCGGCGTACTGGCGCCGCCGGATCGCGCGCGCGATCGCGCTCCGGCGCGAGCTCGTCCACGGCACGACCGGCTTCAGGCTCGTGCACGGCGAGTCGGACGGGCTGCCCGGCGTCGTGGCGGATCGCTACGACACCTTCGCGGTGCTGAAGCTCTACTCCGCCGGCCTCACCCCCCACCGCGCGGCGATCGTGGAGGCGCTGCGGGCGGAGGCCGAGGGGCTCGCCGGCGTGTTCGGACGGGACGAGATCCCGCGCGACGACCTCGACGACGCCGACGCCGGGGCGCCGCAGGGCCGCGTCCTGTGGGGCGCGGAGCCGCCGGAGCGGATCGCCTACGACGAGCACGGGATGCAGGTGCTCGTGGACGTGCGGCGCGGGCAGAAGACCGGCCACTTCCTCGACCAGCGCGAGAACCGCCGCCGCGTGCGCGCGCTCGCAGCGGGGCGGCCGGAGGCGCTGAACCTGTTCAGCTACACGGGAGGCTTCTCGGTCGCGGCCGCGCTCGGCGGCGCGCGTCACGTCGTGTCGGTGGACGTGGACAGGGACGCCATCGCGCTCGCGCGCGAGAACTTCCGCGCGAACGGCCTCGACCCGGCCGATCACGCGTTCGCGACCGAGGACGCGTTCGAGCTGCTCGCCCGGTACAAGCGGGAGGGCCGCCGGTTCGATCTCGTCGTCTGCGATCCCCCGGCGTTCGCGAAGTCGCAGAAGGCGGTCGACGCCGCGCTCGCGGGCTACGCGTCCCTGAACCGCGCCGCGCTCGCCGTGCTCGCCCCGGGCGGCCTGCTCGTCACCGCGAGCTGCTCCGCGCGCGTCTCGGCCGAGCAGTTCACCGAGGCGGTGAAGGAGGCCGCGTACAAGGCGAAGCTGGAGCTGCAGCTCGTCGAGGAGACGCGGCAGACCCCGGACCACCCGGTGTCCCTCCAGTTCCGGGAGGGGCGATACTTGAAGTGCCTCGTGCTGCGGCGGGTGGGGTAGGGGGCGGTCGAGGTCGGGGTCGCGGTCGCGGTCGCGGGTTCTGCTACCGGCGGACCCCCTCAACCCCTCCCGATCCACTCCACCGCCCTCCGCCCCATCTCCGGCAGCCCCGCCCGGAAGAGCGCGTCCGCGTCCGGCACCGTGTCCACCTGCGCTCCCTCGCACTCCCCGGTCTGCACCCGCGCGCCGTGCTCCGGGACGAGCACGAGCACGCGCGCGCCGGCCGCCGGGCGCGGCGCGCGCTCCGGGGCGACGAGCACGAGCCGCGCGAGCTCGGGACGCGCCGCCGCGAGGGCGAGCGCGGTCTCGCAGCCGGACCCCACCCCCGCGAGCGCGATGGATCCACCGGCGGTCTCGGCGAGGTGTCGCAGCGCGGCGAGGGCGTCGTCGAGCGCGCGCGCGGGATCCGGCGCGCCCTGCGAGGCGCCGACGCCCCGGTGCTGGAACCTGAGCGAGGGGTGCCCCGCGCGCGCCGCGCTCCAGGCGAGCTCGGCCACGGGCGGCGCGTCCATGCCGCCGCCGCCGAGGGGCGGGCAGACGAGCAGCGCCGGGCGGCGTGACCCGCGGTGATAGAGCGCCTCGAGCACGAGCCCCTGCACGTCCACGAGCGCGGGCCGCTCCAGGAACTGGCCGGTCATGACCATGCGGAGGCGATTGTAGCCGCGGCGCCGGGGCGACGCGCAGCGCGCGCGCCCGGGCGGCCCGGAGCGGCGCGTCAGCCCGCGGCCGCTCCGACCGGCGACGACCACGAGCCCGGCTTGAACAGCCGGAAGAGCGTGTCGTAGTCCACCGGCTTCGTGAGGTGCTGGTCGAAGCCGGCGGCGATGGCGCGGCGCCGGTCCTCCGGCTGCCCGTAGCCCGTCACGGCGACGAGCTTCACGCCCTGGCCGAGCGCGCCGCGGACCCGCCGCGCGACCTCGTAGCCGTCGAGCCCGGGCAAGCCGATGTCCACGAGCATCACGTCGGGGTGATCCGAGAGGGCGCGCGCGACGCCGCGGAGCCCGTCCTCGACCGCGTCGACCTCGTGGCCGAGGTGCTCGACGAGCAGGCGGAGCGCGTCGCGGTTGTCCTCGTTGTCCTCCACGACGAGGACGCGGAGCTTGCCCGCGCGCGGCTCCTGGCGGGGCAGGGGCCGCTCCCCCGCCTCGGTGACCGCGGCGATCGGGAGCGACACCTCGAACTCGCTCCCCAGGCCCGGCCCCGGGCTCCGCGCCTCGACGGTGCCGCCGTGCTGGTCGACGAGCCGCTTCACGAGCGCGAGGCCGAGCCCCAGCCCACCCTGGGCGCGGTCGATGGTCGTCGCGGCCTGGGTGAACGGCTCGAAGATGCGGGAGATCATCTCGGGCGGGATGCCGATCCCGTCGTCGCAGACGCGGATCGAGGCCTTCTCGTTGCGCCGGGCGACGAGCACGGTGACGCGCCCGCCGGAGGGCGTGTACTTGAGCGCGTTCGCGAGGAGGTTCGCGACGATCTGCTCCACGCGGACCGAGTCGGCGTGGACGGGGACGCGCTCGCGCCAGAGGGACACCGCGAGGTCGAGCCCCTGGAGCCTCGCGGCCTCGGCGAGCCCCGCCACCGCCTCGCCGACGATCTCGTTGAGGTCGACGACCTCGCGCCGCAGCGTGATCTGCCCGCGGGTGACGCGCGAGACCTCGAGCAGGTCGTCGACGAGCCGCGCGAGCCGCCGCGCCTGGCGGTCGATGATCCCGCGGGGGCGCTCGTCGTCGGAGGCGCGGACGAGCGGCAGCGCGAGGAGGATCGCGCCGAGCGGGTTGCGCAGCTCGTGGCCGAGCATCGCGAGGAACTCGTCGCGGGCGTCCACCGCGCGTCCGAGCTGGCGCATGAGGTCGCGCGCGGCGTACTGGCGGCGGCGGTTGCGTACCGCGAGCTTCACCGCGCCGAGGAGGGTGAGGACCTGCGCGGGCCGCTCGACGAGCGTCACGTTGCCGAGCGCCTCGAGGGTCTCCGGCGCAGGCGACGCGGCGGGCAGGCGCAGGCCGGCGGGGCACAGGACGATGACCGGCAGGTCCGACCACGCCTCCTGCAGCCCGAGCGCGCCGGAGAGCTCGGTGAGGGCGTCCGGGCCGAGGGCCTCCGCCTCGAGCACCAGCGCCGCCGCGCCGCGGCCGAGCTCGCTGGCGAGCGTGGTCGTGTCGGAGAGGGAGACGACGTTCAGCCCCGCGCGGCGCAGCGCCGGCCCCGCCAGGTCGGCGCCGTGGGCGGTGGGCATGAGCAGGAGGACCCGGTCTTCGAGCTGCGAACCATCGTTGCCCATCGAATGCCTCCGGTCCCCGCCTCCGCCGCCCCGCAGGGCGCCCGCACCCCGCCGCCGTGGGTCGATAGCTCGCTTACCCGCACCGCGTTGTCGAGGGGCCTACCGAGGTTCCGCCCCAAGGAGGAGACGGTGCGGTCGCGCTCGACGTGTGGCGCGACCCATGCTCGGATCCGGCCCACCTGCTCCGGAGGTCCACGTGATCCGCCCGCTGCTCGTCGCCACCGCGCTCGCGCTCCTCGTCCCCGCCCTCGCGGGCGCGCGCGGACCCTCGACGGCCGAGGAGCGCCGGCGCGCGGTGCAGACCACGCGCAAGCTCGAGAAGGACCCGCTCGCGCGCGACGCGAACGACTCCCGCCGCTGGCTCCTCGACTGGATCGTCGCGATCCCCGACGTCCAGGTGCGGAGCTGCTCGGGTCCGCTGGACGTCCTCGTGGAGGACTCCGGCCCTCACGGGCGGGCTCTGTACCTCCAGTCCATCTTCGGGATGGCGACCTACCTCATCGAGCACCCGCGCGCCAAGGACGACTGGGTGGCGGTCCAGACCGCGGGCATCGAGAGCGTGCTCAGGGCGTACCGCTCCCTCCTGCGGGCCGACCCCGAGGCGCGGCGCGACGAGCTCGACGCGCTCCTCGACACGCAGAAGCGAGGGCGGCTCGCGCAGCTCGTCGAGGACACGATGGCCGAGTGCGGCAAGCCGCCCAAGGACGAGGGGATGGGGCCGGCGCCGCGCGGGTCGATCTGACGGACGCGGCCGCTCGCCTCGATCTCCCCCGCTCGTGCTTCGCGCCCCGAGGGCGGCTCAGCGCCGCGCGCCGGGCAAGAGGCCCATCCGGACGGCGAGGACGAGCGCGAGCAGGATCTGAAGGCCGAGGAGCAGCGTGAGCCGGAGCCACGCGGGCACCCGCCCCGGCCGGAAGCGGGTCGAGGGATCGGCCGGATCGCGCAGGACGAGCGCGGTCTCCGGGGAGAGCGGCCCCGCCGCGACGGAGCGGAACGCCGCGAGGAGCGGCGCGAGCGCCGCCGCGCCGAGGACGAGCGCGCCGAGCAGCGCCAGGAGGGGCGGGTTCTCCACCTCGGGCGCCGCGCGCGGCGCGGCGATGGCGAACAGCGAGACGAGGCCGTTGTTCGCGGCGTGGGCGGCGACGGCGGGCCACAGCGAGCCCGAGCGCCACGCGAGCCACCCGAACACGGCGCCGAGCACGAGCAGGGCCGGGAAGCGGACCGGGTCGAGGTGGATGACCGCGAAGAGCAGGCTCGAGCCGGCGATCGCGACGGCCGGCGCACGCCGCGCGAGCAGCGTCGTCTGCAGGTACCCGCGAAAGGCGATCTCCTCGCACGGCGGGGCGACGAACGTCGCGACGACCGCGAGGAAGACGCGCTCGGCGAGCGGGCGATCGAAGAGCTTCGCGACGTCGAAGGTCTCGATCCAGGAGCGCGGCATGACCTGCTGCGCGGCCGCCATGACGGCCATGGCGAGGAGGGTCCCGGCGACGCCGCAGAGCGCGCCCAGCACCACCGCGGCGGGGCGCACGCGCCCGAGCCGGAGGTACGGGACGGCGCGCAGGTTGGAGCCCAGCGTGAGCACGAGCGCGGGCAGGAGGAAGACGAACAGCTCCGACCAGACGAGGCCGGCGAAGACGTGGAGCGCCTGCGCGAGGAGCCCCGGCAGGAACAGCACGAGCAGCACCCCGAAGAACGCGAGCGCGCTCTTCCTCGCCGGCCGGGGCGCGGCCGTCGGTTCGGATGGGGCGGGGCTGGGATCCACGCCCGCGCAGGATGGCATCGGGTGGGCCCGCCGCAAAGCGCTTCGAGCGCCGCCCGTCCGGGCCTTTCGCTTGCCCGGAGCGCGACGCCACCCTCGCGCCTCACGACGGGCGCGGTCCGAACGGGCAACGCTGTAAGATGGCCCGCATGAACTTCCGCAACCGCACGGTCGTCCTGTGCGTCGGCGGCGGCATCGCCGCGTACAAGGCCTGCGAGGTCGGGCGCCTCGTCGTGAAGGGCGGCGGCACGCTGCGCGTCGCCATGACGCCGGCCGCGACGCGCTTCGTCGGGCCGCTCACCTTCCAGGCGATCTCCGGCGCGCCCGTCCTCGTCGACCTGCTCGATCCCGCGGCCGACCTCGCCTACGGGCACCTCGGCCTCGCCCGCTCGGCGGACCTCGCCATCGTCGCGCCGGCCACGGCCGATCTCATCGCGCGGATCCGTGCGGGCATGGGCGACGACGGCGTGACGACCACGCTCCTCGCGATGCGGTGCCCCGTGCTCGTGGCGCCGGCGATGAACACGCGGATGTGGGCGAACGCGGCGGTCCAGGAGAACCTCGCGGCGCTCCGCGCGCGCGGGATGCACGTCGTCGGCCCGGAGGCGGGGGAGCTCGCGGACGGGGACGTGGGGGAGGGGCGCCTCGCCGACCCGGCGCAGATCGCGCTCGCGGCGGCGCGGCTCCTCGGCCGGCAGGACCTCGCCGGGCGCCGCGTGGTCGTCACCGCGGGGCCGACGCGGGAGCCCATCGACCCGGTGCGCTTCATCTCGAACCCCTCGACCGGGAAGATGGGCTACGCGGTGGCGGCGACGGCGGCGCGCCGCGGCGCGGAGGTGACGCTCGTCTCCGGGCCCACCGCGCTCGCCGACCCCGCCGGCGTCCGGGTCGTGCGCGTCGAGACCGCGGAGGAGATGGCGCGCGCGGTGGACGCGGCGGCCGGGGGCATGGATCTCTTCGTGGGCGCGGCAGCGGTGTCCGACTACCGGCCGCGCGAGGTCGCGCCGCAGAAGCGGAAGAAGTCCCCGGGGGAGGAGACGCTCGTCCTCGCGCGCACGCCGGACATCCTCGCCGGGCTCGGCGCGCGGCTCGCGGACCGTCCGGACGCGCCGGTGCTGGTCGGGTTCGCCGCCGAGACGGAGGACGTCATCGTCCACGCGCGCGAGAAGCTGAAGGCCAAGCGCTGCGATCTCGTGGTCGCGAACAAGGTGGGCGCGCCCGGCGCCGGCTTCGGCTCGGACACGAACCGGGTCGCCCTCGTCTCGTCGGGCGAGCTCGCCGAGATCGAGGGGACGAAGGAGCAGGTCGCCGAGGCGATCCTCGACTGGATCCTCCCGGTGCTCGACGGGCGGCGGCCGAAGGCGAGCTAGCAGGCCGTCGAGGAACGGCGCTTCACGGCGCCGTTCCGGAAGGCGCTCGCCAGCCACGGGGATGAGCGGGGCCGGATCGCGGTCCGTCTTCAGGCGACCAGCTTCGCGAGCGAGGACGGCAGGACGAGCTTGCCCTCGATCGCGCCGCGGAAGCTCTCGCGGGTCTCCGCCGCGATCTCGTGGGCGTCGCGGGCGAGGACGTACCGCCGCGCGGTGCGCTGCTTGAGCTGCTTGCGGAGGTCGCTCGCGAGCCGGATGTTGCGCGCCCCGGTGGCGTCCGCGCGGGCGGCCTGGCAGCGCTCGCCCTCGGTGAGCAGGCCGAGGATCGCCTCGAGCGCGAGGCCGTTCGTCTCGGTGACGAGGTCCGGCTCGAGCACCAGGTTCCGCTCGGGCGCGAGCAGCGAGCGCGACACGTGGTGGAACCGGGTCATGCGCGCGCTCGCCAGGAGCGAGCGGAAGAGCTGCTTCGAGACGCCGAAGGGGAGCACCGACGCGCCCGCGAGCGTCCGGTCCAGGAAGGCGTCGTGCTCGCGCAGCGCGCGGGTCGAGACCTGCCGGGCGAGCCGCGACAGCGTCCGGTCCATGCGCTGGTCGTAGCGCAGCTCCCAGTAGGCGTGGCGCGTGTTCGTCTTGTGGAACGAGGCGACCGTCTTGAACGGGACGTAGTAGTTGTGGGCGACCGTGTCGGCGGAGAGGTGGGCGAGGAAGCCGAGCGCGAACGCCTGCTCCGCGCCGGGCTTCGCTTGCTTGAAGACGTTGAAGCCCACGCGCCAGTTGTGACAGTGGTACAGGTACCTGGCCATGTTCTTGCCGACCACGATGTCCGCCGCGAGCGACCCGTACAGGAAGTCGTGGCCGAAGTCCTGGAGCAGGCCGCGCATCGAGGGCTGCACCGCGCCGAGGCTGGCGAGCGCCTGCGCCGAGAAGCTGAGGTGCGCGAGCGGGCCCCACGCGTGGGCCTCGGACGGTAGGAACAGGACGAGCAGCGCGACGACGGCAAGTGGCAGGGTGGCGAGCAGGCGCTTCGTGGTCATCTGGTCGGGATTCTAGGTTCCGGATCAGTCGCGTCGCAACGCGCGGATCCGTATTTCTCGTGGGGTCGAGCGGCCGTGAGCAAGCACGTCGGGCAGGGGAGCGAGGAGCTCGCGCGAGTCGCCGAGGAGGCGCTTCGCCACCTCACGTGGCTGCGCTCCGCGGGCGTCGCCGAGATCCCCGAACCGGTGTTGCCGCCGTCCACCTCGAGGGAGCCGCCGCCGCAGGGAGCGATTCGAGCCGCCCCGACCGCCCCGGCCGCGCCACCTCCTCCCGGCGTGGGGAGCTCGCCGGCGCCCTCCGAGGGCGAGTACTCCCTCGCCGGCAAGGGGTGCGGCAGCCCCGCGCTGCTCGCGCTGCGGCAGGACCTCGGCGAGTGCACGCGCTGCAAGCTCGCCGGAGGCCGGACGCACCTCGTGTTCGGCGTGGGCAACCCGCAGGCGGAGCTGATGTTCGTCGGCGAGGGGCCGGGGGCCGACGAGGACGCGCAAGGAGAGCCCTTCGTCGGCAAGGCGGGGCAGCTCCTCACCCGGATGATCGAGGCGATGGGCTTCCGGCGCGAGGACGTCTACATCGCGAACGTGGTGAAGTGCCGCCCCCCCGGGAACCGCAACCCCGAGCCGGACGAGATCGCGGCGTGCGAGCCGTTCCTGCGCCGGCAGATCGACGCCATCTCACCGAAGGTGATCGTCGCGCTCGGCAAGTTCGCGGCGCAGACCCTGCTCCGCGACCCGACGCCCATCAGCAGGCTCCGCGGTCGCTGGTCGACCTACGGCGGCGTGAAGCTCATGCCGACGTTCCACCCGGCCTATCTCCTCCGCAGCCCGGAGGAGAAGAAGAAGGCGTGGGAGGACCTGCAGCTCGTCATGAAGGAGCTCGGGCGGCCCACGCCGCGGAGGTAGCCATGCGCCTTCTCTCGAGAGCGCGCCTCACCGTCGCGGCCACGGCCGCGATCGCGGCGGCGCTCGCGCTCGCCGCCCCCGTCGCGCCGCCCGCTGCCGGCGCGCAGCGGGTGCTCACGCTGGAGATCCGCGGTCCGATCACCGGCGGGACCGCGGAGTACGTCGAGGCGGGGCTCGCGAAGGCGCGCGAGGGCGGCTACGCGGCGCTCGCCGTCACCCTCGACACGCCGGGCGGCGCGCTCGACGCCACCCGCGAGATCGTGCAGGCGATGCTCGCCTCGCCCACCCCGATCGTCGTGTGGGTCGGCCCCGCCGGCGCGCGGGCGGGCTCGGCGGGCGTGTTCCTCACGCTCGCCGCGGACGTCGCGGCGATGCACCCGACCTCCAACATCGGCGCCGCCCATCCGGTGACCGGCTCCGGCCGCGACGTCGCGGAGGAGGCCGGCAAGGACATGGCGAAGAAGGTGGAGAACGACACCGCCGCCTTCGCGCGCAGCGTCGCGGCCGCCCGCGGCCGGAACGCCGACTGGGCGGAGCGCGCGGTCCGCGAGAGCGTCGCCATCACCTCGGCCGACGCGGTGAAGCAGCGCGTCGTGGACTTCACCGCGCCGGACCTCCGCTCCGCGCTCGACGCCGCGGACGGGCGCAAGGTGAAGACCTCCGCCGGAGAGAGCACGCTGCGGACCCGCGGCGCCGCGCTCGAGCCCTACGAGAAGACGCTCCGCCAGAAGCTCCTGTCCTTCCTCGCCGACCCGAACGTCCTCGCGATCCTCATGCTCGTCGGCACCCTCGGGATCGCGCTCGAGCTGTACCACCCCGGCTCCTTCGTGCCGGGCGTCGTCGGCGCGTTCGCGCTCTTCCTCGGCTTCATGGGGATGCGGGTCATCCCGGTGAACGCGGGCGCGGTGATCCTCCTGCTCGTGGGGGCGGCGCTCCTCGTCGTGGAGGCCTACGTCACGACCCACGGCCTCGCGGGCCTCGGAGGGACGGCGTGCCTCGTGCTCGGCCTGCTCTTCTTCGTGGATCAGGCCTCGCCCGACTACCGCTTCGCGCCGGGCGCGCTCCGGATCTCCCCCTGGATCGTCTGGCCCACGCCCATCGCGGTCGCGCTCGCGCTCGGCTTCATGGCCTGGAAGATCGCCGCGACGCGGCGGCGCCCGCTGCAGCTCGGGGCGCCCGGCCTCCTCGGCAGCGCGGGCGAGGCGCTCTCGGACGTCGGCCCGGCCGCGGGCGAGGTCTTCGTCCACGGTGAGTACTGGCAGGCGCGCAGCGCGCTCCCGATCCCGAAGGGGGCGCGCGTCCGCGTCGTCGCGGTCGACGGTCTCACCGTGAAGGTGGTCGCGGAGGCGGCCGCCGCGGGATAGTAGGGCCACGCTGCGAAGCAAGCCGCTCCACGAACGGTCCTGGAGGTCCAGACGTGCCGCTCATCGGAATCGCCATCCCCATCGCCGTCGTCCTGCTCTGGTTCCTCTCCGGCATCCGGATCATCAACGAGTACGAGCAGGGCGTGATCCTGCGGCTCGGCCGGTTCGCCGGCATCCGCACCGCGGGGCTCAAGTGGATCATCCCGTTCATCGACCGGATGATCATCATCGACATGCGCATCACCGCGGAGCAGGTGCCGCCGCAGGACGTCATCACGCGGGACAACGTCTCCGTGAAGGTGAACGCGGTCATCTACTTCCGCGTGCTCCAGGCGGACCGCGCCTTCCTCCAGGTGACGGACTTCCTGTTCGCGACGAGCCAGTTCGCCCAGACGACGCTCCGCTCCGTGCTCGGCCAGGTGGAGCTCGACGACCTCCTCAGCCAGCGCGACAAGATCAACCGCCAGCTCCAGGAGATCATCGATCGTCACACCGAGCCGTGGGGCGTGAAGGTCACCGCGGTCGAGGTGAAGCAGGTGGACCTCCCGGACGAGATGCGGCGCGCGATGGCGAAGCAGGCCGAGGCGGAGCGAGAGCGGCGCTCGAAGGTCATCGCGGCCGAGGGCGAGTACCAGGCCGCCGAGAAGCTCGGCCAGGCCGCCGACGTCATCGCCCGCTCCCCCGGCGCGCTGCAGCTCCGCTACCTCCAGACCCTCGTCGAGATCGCCGCGGAGAAGAACTCCACCGTGGTGTTCCCCCTCCCCATCGACCTCGTGAAGCCGTTCCTCGACCTGGGGAAGCTCCCGGCCGCGAAATAAGTCCGCGGCGCGCGCGTAGAGCGATCCGTCCCTCTGGGGAGAGAGGACCGGCGGGGGGTGTCCGGCGCACGGGCCGGGCATCCCTCGGCCGCTTTTCGTCCGATCGGGAGCCTCCATGCGCCTCGCCCTCGCGGCCGTCGCCGCCGTCGCCACCCTCTCCGCCGCCACGCCCGCCCTCGCTCGCGGACGCCTGGACGGCGACGGGAACGTCACCACCGAGCAGCGCGAGACCGGCGCCTTCGATCGCATCTCGCTGCGCGGCGCCGTCGACGCGGTCGTGAAGGTCGGTCCGCCACGCGCGGTGTCGGTCGTGGTCGACTCCAACCTCCAGCCTCACGTCCGCGCGCGCGTCGAGGGCAGCACGCTCGTGGTGGACACCGATGACGACGTCCGGCCGTCCCGCGAGGCGCGCGTCATCGTGACCGTCCCGGAGCTCCGGGCGCTCGAGACCCGCGGCTCGGGCGAGGCGGTCGTCGACGGCGGCAAGGGAGACCTCGCGCTCGACACGACCGGCTCGGGCGAGATCCGCTGGCGGGGCGAGGCGGCGCGGCTCGAGGTCACGACGAGGGGCTCGGGCGAGATCACCCTCGCGGGCAAGGCGGAGACCCTCGTCGGGCGCACGATGGGGTCGGGCGACATCCGCGCGCGAGAGCTCACCGCGCACGACGCCGACGTCCGTACGTCCGGGTCGGGCGCCGTGGAGCTGACGCTCGGTGGCGGAGCCCTCCGCGCGCGCACGAGCGGCTCGGGTGACGTGACGTGGCACGGCGAGGGGCGAGTGGAGGAGGCGAAGTCCGCGGGGAGCGGCAGCATCTCGCGCGGAGGCTAGTGGCTGGAATGCGAGAGGCCGCCCCGCGACGGGACGGCCTCTCGATGCCGGGACCCGCTCGTGCTTGAAGCGCTCAGCAGGAGCGGAGCAAAGACTGCTCGCCTCCGAGCCTGTCGAAGGGCGAGCGGTGGGCCGGGTCGACTCGAGCGATCAGCGCCATCAGTCCGCCGGCGGCGTGAAGGGCGGCGGCGGCACGTAGCAGCAGGTGCACGCGGTCGCGTCCTTCTCGTCGCAGATCCAGAGATCTCCCTGGCCCCACACGTGAACGTAGACGTAGTCGGAGTGGGGGTTACCCGATTTGCTGCCGGCCATCAGCTTCCAGCCCGGCGCCTTGCCGTTCGCCTCGGTGTACTTGATGGCGGTGCCGTCCGGGACGACGAGCGCGTCGATCTGCTCGCCGTCGCCGTTCCCGTCCTCGACGCCGCCGATGCCAGGGCACCCGTTGTAGAGCTTGAGGCCGTGCCCATCCGCCGACTGCAGGAGGAAGAAGCCGTCCGGATTCTGCGGCGTGGCCTCGTTCTTCGTGCCCGGAGCGGTCGACCACCCGCCCGGAACCCCATCGAACTTCTCGGGCTGCGCCGCCGGGTTCCACGTCTCGGGGCACGAGGGTGGCAGGTGGGCCGCCGCCAGGGTCGGTAGCGTCAGCATCGCGCCCATCGCACAGCCGAACACGCCCGTCCTCACTCGCTGACTCCAGTTCATCCCCCGACCTCCTCCGTTCGCCGGGTCTCCATGGCCCGTCGGCCCGAGGCTGTGCGTCGCGGAGGCCCGGCGCATCCCCCGCCGACGGCGACGCGCGGCGAATTCGACGGTCAGGTGGAGTTCATCCAAGGCGTGACCCCGGGCCATGACGCGAGACCGTGGGACTTCCCCTGCGGCGTCGCGCTCGCCGGGCTCCTGAGCGTCTTCCCATCGAGGAACGTGATGAGGGCCCGGGCAGGCGGGCGAAGGAGATGAGGCGCGCACCGCGCGCGGAGCCGACCGGCTGGCTGGGTCGAGATGGAGGACGGCGGCGCTCATGATCAGAGCTCCGCGACCACGTCTCCGTCCGGAGTCGTCCAGGCCCGGCTCATCACCGGGGTGTTGTGCGCGAAGCCGACCTCTCCGCGCGGTCCGACGACGATCACGCCGCCCTCTCCTCGCACGCGACGGCCGAGCGCGGCGATGGCCTCGCGCGCCGCGTCCATGGGCGTCGCGCCGCGACCGACGCGATCCGCGACGAAGCGCGCGAGCGTGAGCTGGATGATCCGCTCGCCATGGCCGGTACACGAGACGGCGGCGAGCGCGTCGTCGGCGTAGGTGCCGCAGCCGATGAGCGGCGTGTCGCCGACGCGGCCCGGGAGCTTCAGCTGCATGCCGCCCGTCGAGGTCGCGGCGGCGAGGTGTCCCCGCGCGTCGCGCGCGACCGCGCCGACCGTCCCGAACTTCTTCCCGGGCAAGGTCCCCGCGGGCCCGGTCCCGGCCGCAGCGGCGCGCGCCTCCTCCCATCGCGCGCGCTGGCGGGCCGTCACGAGCAGCGCGTTCTCGTACGGCGGGATCCCCGCCTCGCGCGCGAACGCGGACGCGCCCGGCCCGGCGAGCAGCACGTGCTGCGACCGCTCCATCACCGCGCGCGCTAGGGTCACCGGGTTCCGCACGTCCTTCACCACCGCGACCGCGCCGCAGCGGAGCGTCTCGCCGTCCATGATCGAGGCGTCGAGCTCCACGTCGCCCGCGGCGGTGAGGGTGGCGCCGGTGCCCGCGTTGTAGGTGGGGTCGTCCTCGAGCACCCGCACCGCGGTCTCCACCGCGTCGAGCGCGCTCCCGCCGGCGCGGAGCACCGCCTGGCCCGCCTCGCAGGCCCGGCGGACGCCCTCCAGGCGCGGGGCGTCGGCGCCCCCGGATGAGGCTGGGTCATCGGAACCGAGGCTTCCGGCTCCGCCGTGGACGATGATGGCGGGCGAGGCGGCAGGGGGCATGTCGGGGTCGGCAGGTTAGAGAGGGCGCCGCGCGCGGGCAAGGCCGGCGCGGTAAAGCTTCGGTTGGCGCGCCGGATCGGCGCATCCTATGTTCCCGGGCGCCCGGAGGTCCCTCCGGAGCTCCCGACGACGAGAGGTCATCAATGCCCGGACGCGAAGTGGTCATCGTGGGGGCGGCGCGTACGCCCATCGGCTCGTTCCTCGGCTCGCTCGCGAGCGTCACCGCCCCGCGGCTGGGCGCGACCGCCATCCGGGCGGCGCTCGAGCGCGCGGGCGTCGAGCCCTCGGCGGTGGACGAGGTCGTGATGGGGAACGTGCTGCAGGCGGGCGTGGGTCAGGCGCCCGCGCGGCAGGCGGCGCTCTTCGCGGGCCTCCCGGAGAAGACGCCCTGCTGGACGCTCAACAAGGTCTGCGGCTCCGGGCTCAAGGCGGTCATCTCGGGCGCGCAGGCGATCGCCCTCGGCGACGCCGAGGTGGTGGTGGCGGGCGGGATGGAGTCGATGTCGAACGTCCCGTACTACGACCGCGCCGCGCGCACCGGCGCGCGCATGGGCAACGTCGAGCTCGTGGACGGGCTCGTCCACGACGGCCTGTGGGACGTGTACAACCAGCAGCACATGGGCATGTGCGCCGAGGCCTGCGCGACCACGCAGGGCATCTCGCGGGCCGCCCAGGACGAGTACGCGCTCGAGTCCACCCGCCGCGCGATCGAGGCGTGGCGGAGCGGCGCCTTCAAGGCCGAGATCGTCCCGGTGGAGGTCGAGGCGAAGCGTGGCGAGAAGACGCTCGTCTGGGACGACGACGGGCCCAAGAACGCGAAGCCCGACAAGATCCCGGGCCTCCGGCCGGTCTTCAAGAAGGACGGCAGCGTCACCGCAGCGAACTCGTCGTCCATCAACGACGGCGGCGCCGCGGTGGTGCTCATGAGCGCCGAGCGCGCGGCGCGCGAGGGCCGCACCGTCCTCGGCCGGCTGCGCGCCTGGGGCGGGGCCGCCCGGGCACCGGTCGAGTTCACCATCGCCCCCGCGGACGCGGTGAAGCTCACGCTCGAGAAGGCGAAGCTCGCGACGAGGGACGTCGACCTCTGGGAGATCAACGAGGCGTTCGCGGTGGTGTCGATCGCGAACAACCGGCTCCTCGACCTGGACGCGAAGAACGTCAACGTGCGCGGCGGCGCGGTGGCGCTCGGTCACCCCATCGGCGCCTCGGGGGCGCGCATCCTCGTGACGCTGCTCCACGCGATGAAGGACCTCGGCAAGCACCGCGGGCTCGCGTCGCTCTGCATCGGCGGCGGCGAGGCGGTCGCGCTCGTGGTCGAGCGCTGAGGAGCTCCCATGAACAAGCTCGTCGAGTCGGCCGACGCGGCGGTGGCGGACATCCGGGACGGCGCGACCCTCATGGTCGGCGGCTTCGGCCTGTGCGGCAACCCGGAGAACCTCATCGCCGCGCTGCACCGCAAGGGCGTGAAGGACCTCACCGTCATCTCGAACAACTGCGGCACGACGGACCAGGGCCTCGGCATCCTCCTGAAGGCGCGCCAGATCCGGAAGATGGTCTCGTCGTACGTCGGCGAGAACAAGGAGTTCGAGCGGCAGTTCCTCTCGGGCGAGCTCGAGGTGGAGCTCGTGCCGCAGGGCACGCTCGCCGAGCGCATCCGCGCCGGCGGCGCCGGCATCGGCGGCTTCTACACCGCGACGGGCGTCGGGACGCAGGTCGCCGAGGGCAAGGAGACGCGGGTCATCGACGGGCGCGAGTACCTCCTCGAGCGTCCGCTCAAGGCCGACTTCGCGCTCGTGTACGCGTGGAAGGCCGACACCTGGGGCAACCTCCTCTACCGGAAGACGACGCGCCAGTTCGGCCCGATGATGGCAAGCGCCGCGAAGATCACGATCGCGGAGGTGGAGCACGTCCTCCAGCCGGGCGAGCTCGACCCCGACGCGGTCCACACGCCGAGCGTCTACGTGAAGCGCGTCGTGAAGGGCGAGCGGTACGAGAAGTGGATCGAGCGGCGGACGGTCCGTCCGCGGCCTTCCTGAGGAGGACCGAGACATGCCGCTCACCCGCGAGCAGATCGCCGGCCGCGTCGCCCAGGAGCTCCGCGACGGCTTCTACGTGAACCTCGGCATCGGGATGCCGACGCTGGTGTCGAACTACGTGCCGCCCGGCGTGGAGGTCGTGCTCCAGTCGGAGAACGGCATCCTCGGCGTCGGCCCGTATCCGTACGAGGGCGAGGAGGATCCCGACCTCATCAACGCGGGCAAGGAGACGGTGACCGTCCTCCCCGGCGCCTCGTTCTTCTCCTCGGCCGAGTCGTTCGCGATGATCCGCGGCGGCCACGTGGACCTCGCCATCCTCGGCGCGCTCGAGGTGTCCGAGCACGGCGACCTCGCCAACTGGCTCGTGCCCGGCAAGATGGTGAAGGGGATGGGCGGCGGGATGGACCTCGTCGCCGGCGCGCGGCGCGTGGTCGTGATGATGGATCACGCGACCAAGGACGGGCGCCCCAAGGTCCTGCGGCAGTGCGCGCTGCCCCTCACCGGCCGCCGCTGCGTCTCCGCCATCTGCTCCGACCGCGCCTGGCTCGACGTCACCCAGGACGGGCTCGTGCTCCGCGAGCTCGCGCCGGGCGAGACCGTGGACTCGGTCCAGCGGCTCACCGAGCCGAAGCTCATCGTCGCGCCGGACGTGAGGACGATGAAGGTCTGAGGCGGCGCTCACCCTTCGACGGGGAATCTTGGGCCCGCTCTTCACGCTCCTCACGGACTTCGGCGCCGGCTCCGGCTACCCGGCGCAGCTCAAGGCGGTGCTGCTCGCCGCGCATCCGGACGCGCGGCTCGTGGACGTGTCGCACGAGGTGCCCGCGTTCGACGTCCTGGCCGGCGCGCTCCTCCTCGAGGCGTGCGTGCCCTGGTTCCCGCCGGCGGCGATCCACCTCGCCGTGGTCGATCCGGGCGTGGGGACGGCGCGGCGCGCGCTGTGCGTCGTCGATCCCGCGGGGCGCCTGCTCGTCGGCCCCGACAACGGGCTCCTCACGCCCTTCCTCGGCGCGGGCGCGCGTGCGTTCGAGATCACCCCGGGCGTCGCGGTGCCGGCGCCGCGCAGCGCGACCTTCCACGGCCGAGACCTCTTCGCCCCCGCCGCGGCGTTCCTCGCCGCGGGTGGCGCGCCGGAGCGGCTCGGCCCCTCGCTCTCCGATCCGGAGCGGCTCGCCTGGCCCGGGGCGGAGCGCCGCGGCGGCGCCCTCGCCGGCGTGACGCTCGCCGCCGATCCGTTCGGGAACCTCGTCACCTCGGTGCGCGAGGCGGACCTCGCCGGCGCCGCGGTCGCGGAGGTGCGCGTCGGGGGGGAGCGCGTGCGCTTCGTGCGCACCTTCGGTGACGGCGCCCCCGGCGAGCTCGTCGCCTACGTGGGGAGCGGGGGCCGCGTGGAGCTCGCGGTGCGCGAGGGGAGCGCCGCGGCGCGGCTCGGCGCGCGCGGGGTCGGGGTGGAGCTCGTCCTCGCGTGAGCGCGTGAACGAATGGGCCTGCTGCACCTCGCGAAGGCCCCGATTCCTTCACGAGCTCTGGCGGGGTGCCGGTGAGGCGCACGCAGCGTCCTTGGCCGCCCCGATCGCTGCTGCTACAGTTTCGACATGCAACGCCCGCCGGGGAACAAGCGCAAGACCGCGCGCCTCCACCACGAGATCCCGGTGGCGTACCGCAGCGTCGGCAGCTTCCTCACGGACTGGGCCACGAACATCAGCCAGGGCGGGCTCTTCATCAACACCCGCAGCCCGCTGCCGGTCGGCACGGGCGTGAAGATCCTCATCCAGCTCCCCGGCGCGTCGTTCCCCTACCAGCTCACGGGTCGCGTCGCGCGGGTCACCGAGTTCGACAACCGCGTGAACCTCGTGCCCGGCATGGGGGTCGAGTTCACCGACCTCGACGACTCCAAGCGGAGCGACCTCGAGGCCTTCGTGAACCGGCTGCGCCACCAGCTCGAGGAGGCGTGAAGCCGCGCCTCTGCCCGCGCGAGCGCCGCGGTGACACCGGGCGCCGTCCGCGCTAACTCTCCTGGCCGTGCGAACCGAGCTCACGATCGACGACCTCGCCTCCGGCGGCGAGGGGGTGGGGCGCTCCGGCGCGCGGACGGTGTTCGTGCCGTGGACCGCCCCTGGCGATCGCGTCGTCGCCGACGTCCCCGCGGGCGAGGGGACGTCGCACGGGACGCTCGTCTCGCTCGAGGCCCCCGGCGCCGTCCGCGTCCCCGTGCCCTGCGTGCACTTTGGGCCAGGGGGCCTCTCGGAAGATCCCGATCGAGAGTGCGGCGGCTGCGAGTGGCTCCACGTCTCCTACGCCGCCCAGCTCGCCACGAAGGCGCGGACCGTCGCGGAGGCGCTGCGGCGCATCGCGCGGCTCTCGCCCGGCGCCTACGAGGCGCGCCCGATCCTGGGCTCCCCGTCGCCGCTCCGCTACCGCGCGCGCGCGAAGTTCCACCTCGACCGCGCGAGCGGCCGGCTCGTGTACTTCCGGCGGCGCTCGCACGCGCCGGTGCGGCTCCGCGAGTGTCACCTGCTCGACGAGCGCCTCGATGCGCTGCGCGAGGCCGTCGGGCCGGCGCTCGTCCGGGCGGGCCTCCCCGCGCGCGAGGTCGCCCTCGAGTGGTCCGCCTTCGAGGGGCGCGGAGCGGCGTGGCTCCTCCTCCCCGCGCTCTCGCCCGCGGTGCGCTCGCGCGTCGAGGCGCTCCTCCAGGCGGTGCCGGGGCTCGCCGGCGTGGTGCTGCAGGCCGAGGGTGCTCCGCCGGCCCTCGTGGGCGAGCCCGTGCTGCGCCACGCCCGGGTCCCGGGCGAGGCCGGCGCCGGGCTGCAGCGCTCCCGGCCCGACGTCTTCCAGCAGGCGAACCGCGGCGCGAACGCGCTGCTCGTCCGGGCCGCGCTCGACCTGCTCGCGCCCGACGGCCTCGACGTCCTCGAGCTGCACTGCGGGGCGGGGAACTTCACCGGTCCGCTCGCCGCGCGCGCCCGGGCCGTCGCGGCGGTGGAGGTCCAGGGGCCGGCGCTCGAGCTCGCCCGCGCCGACCTGGCCGGCGCCGGGAACGTCCGGTTCTTCGCAGGGGACGCGCTGAAGCTCGCGCTCGCGTTCGCGCGCGAGACCGGCCCCTCGGCGCGACGGTTCGGGGCGGTGCTCCTCGATCCCCCGCGGGAGGGGGCGAAGGGGATCGGGCCCGCGCTCCGGGAGCTCGGGGTCCCGCGCGCCGTCTACGTCTCCTGCGATCCCGCCACGTTCGCGCGCGATCTGCGCGCCTGCGTCGAGGCGGGCTTCCGGGTGGCGGCGGTGCAGCCGGTGGACATGTTCCCGCAGACGCACCACGTCGAGGCGGTGGCGCTCCTCACCGCGGCCCGCTGACCCTGCTGCGGGGACCCTGTCGCGGGGGGCGCTTGCGCGTCCGCGGTGACACGCGCATGACAGTCTCAGGCCACGCTCCCCACCCGCACGCCCTGGGAGAGAGCGAGAGCATGGACCGGAGACTTTCGATCGAGCGGTTCCCGGAGCGGACGCTGCCGCGGCTCATGGTCGCCGCCGCCCGTCGCGTCCCCGGGAAGGTCTTCATCCGGTACCTCGATCCCACGAGGCCCGACGAACCCCCGCGCGTCCTCACCTTCGGCGACTTCGCCGCCGGCGCGGGCCGCGCCGCCGCGTTCCTCCGCGACGCGGGGGTGGGCCCGGGCACGCGCGTCCTCCTCCTCGCAGAGAACTCGCCCGAGTGGCAGATGCTCGCCCTCGGGGCCCAGGCCCTCCGCGCCGAGCCCGCGACGCTGTTCGCGAGCCTCGCGCCCGAGCCGGTGCAGGGGATCGCGCGCCGCGTGCGGCCGCGCATCGCGTTCGTCGGCTCGGCGGCGCTCTGGGCCAAGCTCGCCCCCATCGCCGCCGAGCTCGCGGCCGCGGGGCTCGCGGCCATCGTCTCGGCCGAGCCGCTCGCGCCGGCCTCCGTGCCGGCGGGCGTCCGCACGGCGACGGTGGCGGAGGTGTTCGCGGGCGAGGGCCTCGACCTCGACGCGCTCGAGGCGCTCGCCCGCGCCGCGGGCGAGGAGGACCCGTTCCTCCTCCTCTTCACGAGCGGTACGACCGGGCGGCCGAAGGGCGTCCGCCTCGCGCAGCGCGCCATCGTGCACGCCATCGAGGGCGGTCACGTCGCCGTCGGCCGCACGCGGGAGGACGTCGGGCTCCACTTCCTCCCGTTCGCGCACGTCGCCGGGCACGATCAGTTCGCCCTCGCGCTGGCGGAGACGCACGGCCTCGTCATGCTCTCGCGCCGCGAGGACCTCGAGCGCGGGCTGGCGCTCGGCCCGACCTATCTGTTCTCCGTGCCGCTCGTCTACGAGCGGATCCGCGGGGCCGTCGAGGCGAAGCTCGCGGCGCTCCCCGGTCCGCTGCGCGCGCTCGCGAACGCGTCGCTCGCCGCCGCGGCGCGGGTCCGCGTCGACGGCGGGCGCTCGGCGCGCGATCGCGCGCTCACCCGGCTCGCCGACCGGCTCGTGGGGAGGGCGGTGCGCGCGAAGCTCGGCGGCCGGGTGCGCGGCCTCTTCTCCGGGGGTGCCCCCGCGGCGCCCGCCCTGTTCCGCTTCTTCGAGGCGCTCGGGATGCCGTTCGTCGAGCTGTACGGCATGAGCGAGACGGCCGGGCTCATCTCCTCGAACCTGTTCTCCGGCGGGCGCCGCGCGGGGAGCGCCGGCGTCGTCACGCCCGACCACGAGCTCCGCTTCTCGCCCGAGGGCGAGCTGCTCCTCCGGGGCCCGCTCCTCCTCACCGGCTACCTCGAGCGCGAGGACGAGCAGGGCGCGTACACCGAGGACGGCTTCTTCCGCACCGGCGACATCGGCCAGCTCGACGCGGAGGGGCTGCTCCGCATCGAGGGGCGCAAGAAGGACCTGATGGTGCTCTCGACCGGCAAGAAGGTGACGCCCGAGCCCATCGAGCTGGCCATCGCGTCGGCCGCGCCGTTCCAGGGGGCGATGCTGCTCGGGGAGGGGCGGCCGTTCGTGGCCGCGGCGGTGTTCGTCGCGGCGGAGGAGCTCGCGCGGATCGCGGCGGCAGGGAAGGACGCGGCCCAGGAGCTGCTCCCGCGCGCCCGCGCCGCGCTCGGCGCGTTCAGCGACTACGAGAAGCCGAAGCGGCTCGTGGTGATCCCCGGCTCGCCGCAGGATCACCCGGCGCTCATCACGCCCACGCTCAAGCTGAAGCGGGACGCGCTCGTCGCGTTCCTCGGCTCGACGGTGACGGACCTCTACGCGGCTCCAACGGGCAGCGCGTGAGCGACGGGGGCTGATTCGCGCGGCACCTCCGGCGTCGCGAGCCCCGATCCGTCCGTTCAGGCCAGGCGTCCTCGCGAGTCACCCCGCCGCGGGCGCCGCCGCCTGCCGCTCGGCGGCGGCGGCCCGCTCTATCGCCGCGAGCCGCTCCACGAGCACCGGGTGGCTGTAGTGCCACGCGCTGTACCAGGGGTGCGGGTGGAGGTTCGAGAGGTTCTCGCCGTTGAGGCGCACGAGCGCGGTCTCGAGCGCCTCCGGCGCGCCGGCGAGGCGCACCGCGTACCGGTCGGCCTCGTACTCGTGCCGGCGCGAGAGCCGCGCCGCGAGGGGCGAGAGCCAGAACACGAACGCGCCGCCCCCGAGCGACACGAGCGCCAGGGCGGCGTGCAGGCTCGGGCCCTCGAAGCCGAACGCGGCGTAGAGCGGCGGCCAGGGCACGAGGCGCGAGAGCGCGAACAGCAGGAGGAGGGTGCCTGCCGCGGAGAGCGCGAGCCGGCGCTGCACGTGGTGCGCGCGGTAGTGGCCGATCTCGTGGGCGAGCACGCTCGCCGCCTCGTCCACGCTCATCTTCTCGACGAGCGTGTCGAACAGCACGATGCGGGGACGGAAGATCCCGGTGAAGTAGGCGTTCGAGTGGCCCGAGCGCCGCGACGCGTCCATCACGTACAGCCCGCGGTGGGCGAACCCGGCCTCGCGCGCGAGCGCCTCGACGCGCGCGCGCAGCGGCCCGTCCGGCAAGGGCTGGAAGCGGTTGAAGATGGGGGCGATGATCGACGGGTACAGCCACAGCAGGACGAGCTGGATCGCCACGTAGAAGGCGAAGAGCCAGACCCACCAGAGCGCGCCGGTGAAGCGCATGAACCCGTAGGTCGCGTAGAGGAGGGGGACGCCGAGCGCCGCCTGGAGGGCGAGCGCCTTCAGGCGGTCCACGAGCCAGAGGCGCAGGGTCGTGCGGTTGAAGCCGAAGCGCGCCTCGAGCACGAAGGTGTGGAAGAGCGCGAACGGGAGCGCGGCCGCGGAGAACGCGAGGCTCAGCGCGACCAGGAAGGCGGCGAACCGGTGCGCGCCCTCGAGCCCCGCCGCCGCGAGCCCCGCGTCGAGCGTGGGGAGCACGCCGGAGAGCAGGATCGCGAGCGTGAGCGCGGTGGAGAACGCCCCGTGCGCGAGCGCGAAGCGACCGTTCGCGAGCGTGTAGGCGCGGCTCCGCTCGGCCGTCGCCTCGTCGACGCGGCCGGAGAGAGGCCCCGGCACCCCGCGCGCGCGGGCGACGTGGCGCAGGTTGAGCAGGAGGAGACCGGTCTCGACCGCGTACTGGATGGCGAAGAGGACGAGGAAGACGGGCAGGACCCACGAGGTCATCGAGGGTGGTGATACCGCGGCCGCGCGGGCGGCGCACCGCGTGTTCCTCCTCTCCCCCGCGAACAGCGGGGGCGAGCGCATGGCGCTCGTCCTCTCCCCGCGCGCCCGCTTCGCCCTCGCGCACGCGGTCCAGGGCGACGGCGCGCCCCTGGGGGAGGTCTTCGCCTTCGCGAGCGGCCTCTACTTCCGGGGCAAGCTCGCCTATGCGCGTGCGTTCGGACGTCCGCCGCGGGACGTCCCGGGCGCGCTCGTGATCGCCCCGGGGGCGGGCCTCGTGCCGGTGGACGCCACGATCCGGGCGGCGGAGCTGCGCGCCTTCGCCGCGGTGCCGGTGGACGCCGGGGACGCGCGCTTCCGCGCCCCGCTCGAGCGCGACGCGCGGCTCCTCGGCGAGCGGCTCGGGCCCGAGGGCGAGGTGGTGCTGCTCGGCAGCATCGCGAGCCCCAAGTACGTCGAGCCGCTGCTCGCCATCCTCGGCCGCCGCCTGCTGTTCCCGCAGGACTTCGTCGGCCGGGGCGACATGAGCCGCGGCGGGCTCATGCTGCGGGCCGTGCGCGCGGGCGAGGAGCTCGCCTACGCGCCGGTGGACGGCGCCGTGCGCCGCGGGGCGCGCCCGCCCCGGCTGCCGCGCCTGCCGAGAGCCCCCGCGGGATCCGGCGACGAGCCGGCCGGCTCCGGTTAGGATCGGCCGCGTGTACGCGCGCGTCGCCGAGTTCGCGGGGCTGCTCCGCACGAACGGGGTGCGGGTCTCGCCCGCCGAGGTCGCCGACGCAGTCGAGGCCGCGGCGCTCGTGGGTGCCTCGGAGCGCGGGAGCTTCCGCGCGGCGCTCCGCGCGACCCTCGTGAAGCGCTCCCGCGACGTGCCGGTCTTCGACGGGCTCTTCGATCTCTACTTCTCGGCGCTCGGGGGCGCGCTCGGGGGGCTCGAGCGCGGCGTCGTGGGCGAGCTCGACGCGCAGGGGCTGCTCGAGGGGGACGACCTCGAGCTCGTCGCGCGGACCATGGAGGAGCTCCTCCGCGGCATGAGCCCGCTCGCGCGCGCCGCGCTGGGCGGCGACCCGGCGCTGCTCGCGCGCCTCCTGCGCGGGGCGGCGCTGCAGGTCGACTTCGGCGCGTTCGCGAGCGCCGGCGCGGCCGGGTTCCAGGCGCGGCGGCTCCTCGCGGCGGCGGGCGGCGGCGCGCTC
>NZ_JALCZC010000051.1:0-28318 GCF_022690805.1 Anaeromyxobacter sp. SG66 | reverse complement strand
TCCGGGCTCGCGCTCGTGGCCGGCGACGCGGTCGGGACGGCCGAGCTCGCGACCCCCGTCGCGGCCCTGCCGCCGCTGCCCGCCGCGGCCGACGCGCCGCCGCCGCCGGAGCGACCGGACCTCGTCGCGGCGCGGCTCCAGCGCGACGCCGCGGACGCGGGCGTCTCCGTCGCGCGCGGGAGCCTGCTCCCGTCGCTGTTCGCGCAGGCCAGCGCCGAGACGATGCGCGAGGGGAGCGACCTCTCGCGCGGGGGCAGCTGGACGACGCTCGGCCTCATGCTGCGCTGGGACCTGTCGCTCGCGGACGCCCAGGGGGCGCGGGCGGCGCAGGCGCGGGCCCGCGCCGCGGACGAGGCCCTCGTCTGGCGCGAGCGGCAGGCGGCCCGCGAGGTCGGGGAGGCGCGCCGGGCGATCGAGACCGCCGACGCCCGGATCCGCTCCGGCGAGGAGGCCGTCGCGGCGTCCGAGTCGGCGCGGAACCTCCGCGCCGCGCGGCATCGCCAGGGACTCCTCCCGCTCACCGACGTCCTCGACGCGGAGGCCGGCCTCGCCGGCGCTCGCGCCCTGCTCCTCGCGAGCCGGCTCGAGGCGCGCGTCGCGCGCGCCCAGCTCGCGCTCGCGCTCAACCTGCCCATCGAAGGGATCACGCCATGAAGATCGCCGCACTCGCCGCGCTGGCGCTGCTCGCGCCCGCGCTCGTCTCCGCCTCGCCCGCCGCCGAGGCCGCCTCCCCGCGGCGCGTCCGGCCCGTCCGCGGCGAGACGACGCCCACGGGCGGCCACCTCGTCCCGGCGAACGTGATCGCGGCCCGGCGCGCGACCCTCTCGACGCGGATCGCCGCGCACGTCTCGGCGCTGCACGTCGAGGAGGGCCAGCGTGTGAAGCAGGGGCAGCTCCTCGTGTCCCTCTCCGCCTCCGACCTGCGCGGGGCGCTCGCCGCGGCCGAGAGCGGCCACGCGGCGGCCGCCGCCCACGAGAAGCGCATCCGCGCCCTCGCCGCGGAGCGCGCGGCGACGCCCTCCGAGCTCGAGATGGCCGTCTCCCAGCGCGCCCAGGCCCAGGCGGCGCTCTCGTCCGCGCGCGCCAACCTGGAGTACGCCCAGATCCGCGCGCCGTTCGCCGGCACCATCCAGGCGCGCCGCGTCTCGGCGGGCGACATGGTCGGCCCCGGCCAGCCGCTCCTCGAGCTCGAGGGCGACACGCTCGAGCTCCAGGCGAGCCTCACGGAGTCGGAGGCGGCCGGGCTCGCGCTCGGGCGAGCGCTCCCGTTCGTCTCGGGGGACGCGAAGGGGCAGGCGGAGATCACCGCCCTCACGCCCGGCGGCGACCCGGTCTCGCACCGGCGCGGCGTTCGCGCGCGCGTGCGGAGCGTCACCGGCGAGCTCCGCTCGGGCGCGTTCGCGCGCCTCGAGGTCCCGGGCGCGGCGGAGGGCGCGCACGGGGCGTGGGTGCCGCGGAGCGCCCTCGTCGAGCGCGGCGATCTCACCGGCGTGTTCGTGGCCGCGGGCGGCAAGGCCGAGCTGCGCTGGCTCTCGCTCGGCGAGGCGACCGGCGACGGCTTCTCGGTCCGCGCCGGGCTCCGGCCCGGGGAGACCGTGATCGACGCCCCGGGCGCGCTGCGCGACGGGGAGCCGGTGGAGGTGCAGCCGTGAAGGAGCAGGGCTACGGTCTCGCCGGGCGCCTGGCGCGCCCGTTCCTGCGCTCGAAGCTCACGCCGGTGATCGTCTTCGCGTCGATCCTGCTCGGCGTGCTCGCCGTGTCGCTCACGCCGCGCGAGGAGGAGCCGCAGATCATCGTCCCGATGGTCGACGTCATGGTGCCCTTCCCGGGCGCCACGCCCTCCGAGGTGGAGAGCCAGGTCGTCACGCCGCTCGAGCGCCGGCTGTGGGGCATCCCCGGCGTGGAGTACCTCTACAGCACGAGCCGGCCGAACGCCGGGTTCATCACCGTGCGGTTCAAGGTGAACGAGCCGCTCGAGCCGAGCCTCGTGAAGGTCCACCAGGAGCTCGGGGCGCACCCGGAGCTGCTCCCGCAGGGCACGATGCCGCCCGTCGTCCGGGCGCTCACCATCGACGACGTCCCGTTCCTCACCGTGACGCTGCACGCCCAGGAGGCGCTCCCGGCGGGCGAGCTGCGCAAGCTCGCCGAGCAGGTCGCCCGGGAGCTCTCCGACGTCGAGCGCACCGCGCAGGTGCGCGTGGAGGGCGGCGCGCGGCGCGTGGTGCGCATCGAGCCGGATCCGGCGAGGCTGCGCACGCTGTCCGTCTCCATCGGCGAGCTGCACCAGGCGCTCCAGTCCGCCCAGGCGCAGCTCCCCGCCGGAGCGCTCGTCGACGGCGGCGCCCGCGTCGAGATCGAGGCGCGCGGGTTCGCGCGGTCGGCGGAGGAGCTCCGGCGCGTCGTGGTCGCGGTGCGCGACGGACGGCCGCTCTACGTCGAGGACGTGGCCCGCGTGACGGACGGCCCCGAGCCCGAGCCCGCCGTGGTGCTCACCGCGTCCAAGGAGCGGCCCGGCTTCGAGCAGGCCGCGACGGTGGTGGTGGCGAAGCGGCCCGGGACGAACGCGACCGAGCTCGCGGAGCGGGTGGTCGCCAAGGTGGACGCGCTGCGCGGCGGGCTCATCCCCGCCGCCGTCGACGCGACGGTCACCCGGAACTACGGCGAGACGGCGGGGGAGAAGTCGAACGAGCTCATCGAGCACCTCCTCATCGCGACGCTCTCGGTCATCGCCCTCATCCTCCTCGCCATGGGCTGGCGCTCGGCGCTCGTCGTGGCGGTCGCGGTCCCGGTGACGCTCGCCCTGACGCTGCTCCTCACCTACCTGAACGGCTACACGCTGAACCGCGTCACGCTGTTCGCGCTCATCTTCTCGATCGGCATCCTGGTCGACGACGCCATCGTGGTGGTCGAGAACATCCACCGCCACATGTACCTGCCCGGCCCGCGCCGGAGCTTCGCGCAGACCGTGCTCGACGCGGTGGACGAGGTCGGGAACCCCACCATCCTCGCCACGGTGGCGGTGATCGCGGCCATCCTGCCGATGGCGATGGTCCGCGGGCTCATGGGCCCCTACATGCGGCCCATCCCGGTGGGCGCGAGCGTGGCGATGGTCTTCTCGCTCGTCATCGCCTTCGTCGTGAGCCCCTGGGCGGCGATGAAGATCTTCCGCAAGGAGGCGCACCTCCCGGACACCGACGCGAGCGGCCTCCACCCCTCGGATCCGGCGCGGGACGCGCCCGAGCCCGAGCGCGACCTGCCCTCGGCCAACCCGGAGACCGCGCCCGAGGGGCGGCTCGCGCGCGCCGATCGCCGCGTCGTGCGGTGGCTGCTCGGGACCGGGAGGGTCCGCGTCGGCTTCCTCGCCGCGGTCGCCGTGCTGCTCCTCGCGGCGACGGCGCTGCTCTTCACCGGCGCGGTGAAGGTGAAGATGCTCCCGTTCGACAACAAGCGGGAGTTCCAGGTCCAGCTCGATCTCCCCGCGGGCGCCGCCCGCGAGGAGTCCCTCGCCCTCGGCCAGCGGGTCGCCCGCCGGCTCCTCGCCGAGCGGGAGGTCGAGAGCGTGCAGCTCCACTCGGGCGTCGCCGCGCCGTTCACCTTCGTCGGCATGGTGCGGCACAGCTTCATGCGCGAGGCGCCGGAGCAGGTGGACCTGCAGGTGAACCTCGTGCCGAAGGGTGAGCGCGACGCCTCGAGCCACGCCATCGCGGTGCGGGTGCGGCCCGAGATCGAGGCCCTCGCGAGGTCGCGCGACGCGCGCGTGAAGGTGGTCGAGATCCCGCCCGGTCCGCCGGTGCTCGCCACCATGGTGGCCGAGGTCTACGGCCCGAGCGCGGCGACCCGCGACCGGATCGCCGGCGAGGTGCGCGAGGCGTTCCGCGCGGTGCCCGGCGTGGTGGACGTGGACTCGACGCTCAACCCCACGGCCCCCAAGCTCGTCGTGGCGGTGGATCGGGAGAAGGCGGCGCTCCACGGGGTCGCGCCCGCGCACGTCGTGCAGACGCTCGCGGCGGCGGGCTACGGGGCGCCGCTCGGCGCGTTCCACGTCGAGCGCGGCGCGGCGCAGGTGCCGCTCGTCCTCCAGCTCGCGCCGGCGCAGCGCTCCCGGCTCGACACCCTCCTCGCGCTCACCGTCCCGGGCGCGCGCGGTCAGGTGCCGCTCTCCGAGCTCGTCCGCGTCGAGCGGACCCGCGAGGCGCCCGAGATCCAGCACAAGAACCTGATGCCGGTCTCCTACGTCACGGCCGACCTGGCCGGAGAGATCGAGAGCCCGCTCTACGCGCTCCTCGCCCTCGACGAGAAGCTCGAAGGCCTCCGCGGCGATCGCGGCGAGCCGGTCGCGCGCTACGGCCTCGCCCACCCGGCCAACACCGAGTCGCCCGCGATCAAGTGGGACGGGGAGTGGCACATCACGCTCGAGGTCTTCCGCGACCTCGGCCTCGCCTTCGCGGCGGTGATGCTGCTCATCTACGTGCTCATGGTCGGCTGGTTCCAGAGCTTCACGATGCCGATCGTGATCCTCGTGCCGATCCCGCTGTCGCTCGTCGGGATCCTGCCGGCGCACGCGCTCGGCGGGACCTTCTTCACGGCGACGAGCATGATCGGCTTCATCGCCGGGGCGGGGATCGTCGTGCGGAACAGCATCATCCTCGTGGACTTCGCGGAGCTGAAGCTGCGCGAGGGGATGCCGCTCGCGGCGGCGGTGGAGGAGGCGGTGCTCGTCCGCTTCCGCCCCATGGCGCTCACGGCGCTCGCCGTGATCGTCGGCAGCGCGGTGATGCTCGCGGACCCCATCTTCCAGGGGCTCGCGGTGGCGCTCATGGCCGGCGCGGTCGCGGCGACCCTGCTCTCGCGCTACGCGGTCCCGGTCCTCTACTACATGCTCGCCCGGCACGGGCGCGCCGCCGAGCTGCAGCGCGAGGGCGCCCGGGGCCGCACCGTCGAGGAGGAGGAGCGCCGGCCCTCGCCGCCGCTCGAGGCGGCGCTCGCGACCGGCACCGACGTGTATTGACGGAGCGCCGGGCGCCGCAGGCGCGCCCCCCGCTCGCGCCGACCAGCCGGCGCTGGCGGGGGGTGCGCTGCTTCTACTCTTCCTCGACCTTGTCCTCCACCCAGCTCATCGCGGCGAGCGCCCGGGGCCAGCCGATGGTGGTGATGGCGAGCCGGACCACGTGGGCGAGGTCCTCGCGCGAGCAGCCGCCCGCGGTCGCGAACCGGACGGCGGAGTGGACGCCGCCCTCCGTGCCGAGGCCCACCGCGATCCCGAGCTTCACGAGGCGGCGCTCGCGCTCCGAGAGCGGCCCGCTCTCGTGGAGTCGCCGGCCCAGCTCCTCGAACGCGGCGTAGACGTCGGGGTGCGAGCTCTTGAAGCGGAGGAAGTTCTCGGGGAGCTTCTGGGCCATCGGTCACCTCGCGGGTCGGAGTTCGCGCCTTCGTACAACGATGTGGACGCCGCCTGCGCGCGGGCGCAGGCGGAAGCCCCGGAAGGGCGGCCCTCCCCGTCCGCTCGGCCGAGCCGCCGAGCGGCGCGCTCCACCGTCCCCCGGGTCTCGCAGCCCGTCAGACGGCGCGACCGGCGTGGCGACGACTGCGCGATAATCGACACGAATGACGGCTCGCCTCTTCCGCTGCATCGCCGGCGCGGTCCTCGTGACCCTCGCGGGCGCGGCGCTCGCCGACGCGGCGCCCGCGCCGGTCCTCGTCTTCGGCGGCGACCGCGACTACCCGCCTTACGAGTTCATCGACGAGCACGGGAATCCCGCCGGGTACAACGTCGACCTGACCCGCGCCATCGCCGAGGTGATGGGGCTCCGGGTCGAGGTCCGGCTCGGCGGCTGGTCGGAGATGCGACAGGCGCTCGACGAAGGTCGCATCGACGCGCTGCAGGGGATGTCGTGGTCGGAGGAGCGGGCGCGGCGGCTCGCGCTCTCCCCGCCGCACACCCTCGTGAACCACGCCATCTTCGCGCGCAAGGGGACTCCTCCGGTGGGGTCGCTCGAGGAGCTGCGCGGCCACGCCGTCGCCGTCCACCGCGCGGGCATCATGGACGAGCACCTCACCGCGCTCGGGCTCGGCGACACCTTGCTCCGCACCGACACCCCCGCCGACGCGCTCCGGCTGCTCGCCTCGGGCCAGGGGGAGTACGCGGTGGTGGCCGCGCTGCCCGGGACGTACATCACGCGGCAGCTCCGGCTCACCAACGTCGTCCCGGTCGCTCGGAACGTCGCCGCGCACCGCTACGGCTACGCGGTCCGGAAGGACGACGCGGCGCTCCTCGCCCGCATCGAGGAGGGGCTCGCCATCCTGAAGCAGACCGGCCGCTACGATCAGATCCGGGAGCGGTGGCTGGGCGTGCTCGAGCCGGGCGTCACCTGGTGGACGTTCGTGAAGTACGGCGCGGTCGTCTTCGTGCCGCTGCTCCTGGTGCTCGGCGGCACGGTGCTGTGGTCGCGCTCGCTGCAGCGCGAGGTCGCAGCCCGGACCGCGTCGCTCGCGCGCGAGATCGGCGAGCGCGAGCGCGCCATGGAGCTCCTGCGCGACAACCAGGCCCAGCTCGTCCAGGCCGACAAGATGGCGGCGCTCGGCGTGCTCGTCTCCGGCGTCGCGCACGAGGTGAACAACCCGAACGGCTACATCCTGCTCAACATGCCCGTGCTGAAGGACGTCTACCTCGACGCGCTCGAGCTCTTCGAGCGGCGCTTCCAGGAGGAGGGCGACTTCATGCTGGCGGGGCTCCGCTACTCGCAGATGCGCGAGGAGCTGCCGGGCATGCTCGACGAGATGCTCGAGGGGGCGCGGCGCATCAAGCGGATCGTGGAGGACCTGAAAGACTTCGCGCGACGCGAGGACGCGCCCCGCCTCGAGCCGGTGGACCTCAACGCGATCGTGCGCGCCGCGGTGCGGCTCCTCGACGCTCGGATCCGGAAGGCCACCCGCCGCTTCGAGCTGACGCTCGCCGATCCGCTCCCGCGCGTGCGCGGCAACGCCCAGCGGATCGAGCAGGTGGTGGTGAACCTCGTCCTGAACGCCTGCGAAGCGTTGCCCGCCCCCGACCGCGCCATCCGCGTGAACACGGAGCACGACCGCGCCGCGGGCGTGGCGCGCGTCACGGTCCAGGACGAGGGGGTGGGGATCCCGCCCGAGCACCGCTCCCGCCTCACCGACCCCTTCTTCACCACCAAGCGCGAGCAGGGCGGGACCGGGCTCGGGCTCTCGGTGTCCGCCGCCATCGTGAAGGAGCACGGGGGCGCGCTGGAGTTCCGGTCGCCTCCCGGCGGGGGGACGGCCGTGGTGGTCACCTTGCCCGTCGTCCCCGAGGAGCGCGCCGCATGACCACCGGCACCTATCCGTCCTTTCCCATCCTCGCGGTGGACGACGAGCCGGCCTGGCTCCGCTCGCTCCGCGTCGCGCTCGGCCGCGCGGGCATCGATCACGTCGAGACGTGCCAGGACGCGCGCGAGGTGCCGGGCCTGCTCGCCGCGCGGCCGTTCGGCCTCGTCCTGCTCGACCTCAACATGCCGCACGTCTCGGGCGAGGATCTGCTCGCGCGCATCGCCGCCGATCACCCGGAGGTGATGGTCATCGTGATCAGCGGGATGAACCAGGTCGAGACGGCGGTGCGGTGCGTGAAGGCCGGCGCGTTCGAGTACTTCGTGAAGACGGAGGAGGAGGATCGACTCGTCGGCGGGGTCCTGCGCGCGGTGCGGATGCTGGAGCTGGAGGGCGAGAACCGCGAGATGGCGAGCCGGGTCCTCTCCGGCGGGCCGAAGCACCCCGAGGCGTTCGAGGCCATCGTGACCAGAGACCGCGCCATGCACGCGGTGTTCGCCTACGTCGAGGCCGTGGCGCGGAGCCCGCGACCGCTGCTCGTGCAGGGCGAGAGCGGCGTGGGCAAGGAGCTCGTCGCGCGCGCCGCGCACGCGCTCTCCGGTCGACCCGGTCCCATGGTGGCGGTGAACGCCGCAGGGCTCGACGACGCCATCTTCGCCGACACCCTCTTCGGGCACGCCCGCGGCGCGTTCACCGGCGCGGACCAGGCGCGGCCGGGGATGATCGAGGCCGCGGCGGATGGGACGCTCTTCCTCGACGAGATCGGCGACCTCGCCGTCGCCTCGCAGGTGAAGCTGCTCCGGCTGGTGCAGGAGGGCGAGTACTTCCCGCTGGGCAGCGATCGCCCCAAGCGCCTCCGGGCGCGCCTGATCGTCGCGACGCACCACGACCTCGCGGCGAAGCAGGACTCCGGCGCCTTCCGCCGCGACCTGTACTACCGGCTCGCCACGCACCAGGTCCGGATCCCGCCGCTTCGCGAGCGCAAGGGCGACGTGCCCCTGCTGCTCGAGCACTTCCTCGCGGAATCCGCGCGCGAGCTCGGACTCAAGAAGCCCACCGCGCCGCGCGAGCTCCCGATCCTGCTCTCCACCTACGCCTTCCCGGGCAACATCCGGGAGCTGAAGGCGATGACCTACGACGCGGTCAGCCTTCACCCCGGGCGAATCCTGTCCATGGAGACGTTCCTCCGGGCGATGGAGCGCGGCGGCGGCCCGGCGCCTGCGCGCGTCGCGGCGCAGGGGGAGCATCCGTTCGCAGGCGTCGACCCGCTGCCGACCATCCACGACGCCGTCGACCTGCTCGTGCGGGAGGCCGTCTCCCGCAGCGGAGGCAACCAGACGATCGCTGCGCGCCTCCTCGGCATCACTCAATCCGCGCTGTCGAGGCGCCTCAAGGCAGCACGAGGCGGATAGCGCCCCCGCGAATGGGCATGCGCCGGCGTATGGTCGTGCGCCCGCGCATCGCGCGCGCAACCGGGCGAGATCACGGAACGTCTCTGGGCCGTCGGCGCCGCAGGCATGAGCGGGCGCATGACCATTCACGAACCCGCCGGCGAAGAAGCCCCGGCGTTTCGGGCGGTTGCGCGCGGCGGCCGTCCGGCACCGCGCGTGCTCTCGCTTCCCTCGGGCCGGCGCGAGAGCCGGCCCGAGGGAGACCCCATGACGATCTTCTGGATCCAGTTCGCGCTCGTGCTCGGCGCCATCCTGCTCGGCATCCGCAAGGGTGGCGTCGCGCTCGGGATGATCGGCGGCCTCGGCGTGGCCGTGCTCGTGTTCCTGTTCCGGGCGGCGCCTTCCGAGCCGCCCGTCGCGGTGATGCTCATCATCCTCGCCGTCGTGACCGCGTCGGCGACGCTGCAGGTCGCGGGCGGCCTGGACTACCTCGTCCAGATGGCCGAGCGGCTCCTGCGCGCCCACCCGAAGTACGTGACCCTGCTCGCGCCGCTCTGCACGTTCGTTCTCACCATGTGCGTCGGGACCGGGCACGCCGTCTACGCGCTCCTGCCCGTCATCTCCGACGTGGCGGTGCGCACGAAGACCCGGCCCGAGCGCCCCATGGCCGTCTCCAGCGTCGCCGCCCAGATGGGCATCACCGCGAGCCCCGTCGCGGCGGCGGTGACCACGTTCCTCGGCTACTCGGCGAAGATGGGCACGCCGGTCACCATCTACGACATCCTCAAGATCACCATCCCGGCCGGCATCGTCGGGGTGATCGCTGCGTCGCTCTGGAGTCTCAACCGCGGGAAGGACCTCTACCAGGACCCGGAGTTCCTCGCGAAGCTCGACAGCCCCGCGTTCAGGGAGTCCCTCGACGTCTCCGTGACGACGCTCGGGAAGGAGCTGCCCAGGACCGCGAAGCTCTCGGTCGCGCTCTTCTTCGGCGGCGTGCTGTTCATCGTGCTGCTCGCGCTGCGCGACACCGCCGCGAGCGCCGGGCTCGCGCTGCCGCAGATCGTCCCGCTCGTGGGCGGAAAGCCCGTCCCCATGACGACGATCGTGCAGGTCGTCATGCTCGCCTTCGGCGCGATCATCCTGTTCGCGACGAACGTGAAGGCAGCGGACATCGCGAAGTCCTCCGTGTTCACCGCGGGCATGGTCGCCGTCGTGTCGATCTTCGGCATCGCGTGGATGAGCGACACGTTCGTCTCGGCGAACAAGTCGCTCCTCGTCTCGAAGATCGGCGACATGGTCCAGTTCGCGCCGTGGACCTTCGCGCTCGCGATGTTCTGCGTGTCCGCGTTCGTGAAGAGCCAGGCCGCGACGCTCACGGTGATGATCCCGTTCGGCATGGCGCTGAAGCTGCCGGCGACGCTGATGCTCGGCCTGCTGCCCGCGAGCTACGCGTACTTCTTCTTCGCGTTCTACCCGAGCGACATCGCCGCCATGAACATGGACCGGACCGGGACCACGCGCATCGGGAAGTACCTGCTCAACCACAGCTTCATGATGCCGGGCCTCATCGGCGTGTCGGTCTCGACGTTCGTCTCGTACGGGCTCTCGAAGATCGCGTTCTAGTGCTCCGTGCGCCCCGTCACCCGGTCTCCACGCGCCGTCCGGTCGCCCGGTCGAACCGGTGCACCCGCCGCGGGTCGAACGCGAGCCGCACCGGCGCGCCGGGGGCGGCCTCGAACCCGGCGTCGCAGCGCGCGACGAGCCGCGCGCCGGCGCGCTCCACCGTCACCCACGTCTCGGAGCCCATCGGCTCGACGAGCCAGACCTGCGCCTCGAGGCCGCCCGCCGCGGCGTCTCGAGAGACCCGCAGGTCCTCGGGCCGGAGCGCCACGTCGGCCGGGCCGGCCGGGAGCCCGAGCACCTCCGGCGCGACGAGGTTCACGGGCGGCGTCCCGACGAAGCGCGCCACGAAGGCCGTCGCGGGCGCGCCGTAGATCTCGCGCGGCGTCCCGAGCTGCTCGAGCGCGCCGTCTCGGAGCACCGCGATGCGGTCGGCGAGCGTCATCGCCTCGGCCTGGTCGTGCGTGACGTACACGAACGTCGCGCCGAGCCGCTCGTGCAGCTTCTTCAGCTCGGCGCGGACGCCGAGGCGCAGGGCGGCGTCGAGGTTCGAGAGCGGCTCGTCGAGCAGGAAGACCTTCGGGCGGCGGACGAGCGCCCGGCCGAGCGCGACGCGCTGCCGCTGCCCGCCGGAGAGCGCGCCGGGGCGGCGGTCGAGCAGCGGCGCGAGGCCGAGCAGCGCCGCGACCTCCTCCACGCGCGCCGCGATCTCGCGGCGCGGGCGGCCGGCCACCGCGAGCGGGAAGGCGAGGTTCCGGCGCACCGTCATGTGCGGGTAGAGCGCGTAGCTCTGGAAGACCATCGCGACGTCGCGCTCGCGCGGGGAGAGGTCGTTGACCACGCGCCCGTCGATCCGGACGACGCCGGCGTCCGGCGCCTCCAGGCCGGCGACGAGCGACAGGAGGGTGGACTTTCCGCAGCCCGAGGGACCGACCACCGCGACGAGCTCCCCGTCCCCCACGGAGAGGCTCACGCCGCGCAGCGCCGGGACGGCGCCGTAGGACTTCGCGAGCGACTCGAGCTCGAGGCGCGCGGCCACGCTCACCCCTTCACCGCGCCGGCCGTGAGCCCCGCCACCACCCGCCGCTGGAACAGGACCGCGATGGCCACGACCGGCGCCGTGGCGAGCGTGGACGCCGCCGCGAGGACGACGAAGGGATCGCGGAACTCCCCGCCGAAGAGCGCGAGCGCGACCGGCACGGTGCGGCGCGAGGGGGAGGTGAGGAACGTCACGGCGTAGAGGAGCTCGTTCCAGGCGAACACGAAGACGAGGAGCCCCGCCGTGGCGAGCCCTGGCGCGGCGAGCGGGAGGAGCACCCGCCGGAACGCGCCGAGCGGCGTGCACCCGTCCACGCGCGCGGCGCGGTAGAGCTCGACTGGCAGGGCGCGGAAGGTCCCCGTGAGGAGCCACAGCGCGAGGGGCACGGAGAAGCTCGTGTACGGGGCGACGAGCCCGGGGAGCGTGTCGAGGAGCCGCGCCGCCCGGAGCGCGGTGTAGAGCGGCGCCGCCGTGGCGATGGGCGGGAACATGGAGATGGCGAGCGCGCCGCCCAGGAGCGCCCGGCCGCCGCGCACGCCGAGCCGCGCGACGGCGAACGCCGCCGGGGCGGCGAGCGCGAGGGCGAGCGCCGCGGTGGCGCCGCTCACGAGGAGCGAGTTCAGGACCGCGCGCGCGAGGCCGCCGCCGGAGAGCGCGGCGGCGTGGTTCTCGAGGGTGAGGTGCGAGGGGAGCGGCCGCGCGAGCTCCGCGTCGGGCCAGAAGGAGGTGAGCGCGAGCCAGCCGAGCGGCAGGAGGAAGAACGCGAGGTAGGGGAGGGCGATCGTCCACGCGGAGCGCGGGCTCATGGCGGCGCCTCCCCCGGGCTCCGCTCGCCGAGGGCGGAGAGCCACGCGAGGCCGATCGCCACCACGCCCAGGAACGTGACGAGCGAGATCGCCGCGCCGAGCCCGAAGCTGCCCGCGCGGAGGAGCGTCCGGTACGCGTAGAGCGAGAGCGGCTCGGTCGTGTGGCCGGGCCCGCCCTCGGTGAGGACGAAGACGACGTCGAACACGCGGAAGGCGTCGAGGCTGCGGAACAGCAGGGCGAGCAGGAGCGCGGGGCGCAGGAGCGGCAGCGTGATCGAGCGGAAGACGCGGAGCGCGGACGCGCCGTCCACCCGCGCCGCGCGGGCGAGATCCTCCGGGATCGCCTGGAGGCCGGCGAGCAGGAGGAGCGCGACGAAGGGGGTCGTCTTCCAGACGTCAACGAAGATCGCGGCGTGCAGCGCGAGGCGCGGCCGCGTGAGCACCGCCCCCGCGCCGTCGGGCCAGAGCCTGGCGAGGAGCCCCAGGTCCGGCTGGAGGAGGAGCGCCCAGAGCTTCGCCGCGACGACCGTGGGGAGGATCCACGGGACGAGCACCGCCGCGCGGAGCGCGCCGCGGCCCCGCCCCGCGTGGTGGAGCGCGAGCGCCAGCGGAAGCGCGAGCAGGAGCTCGAGGCCGACCGCGACCGCGGTGAAGTACGCGGTGTTGGCGAGCGCGCCGAGGAAGCGCGCGTCGTGCGCGAGCGCGCGGTAGTTCGAGAGCCCGACGAAGTGGTCCTCGCCGAGCACCGGGACGCGGTGCCGGAGGGAGAGCCAGGCCGTGGCGAGGAGCGGCCCGAGCGCGACGAGCGCGAGCGCCGCCCCCGCGGGCGCCACGAGCGCCGCGCCCACGCGCCGCTCCCCGCGCGCGCTCACCGCGCCACCCCGGCGATGGCGTCCGCCTGCGCCTGCGCGCGGGCGAGCGCCTCCGCGGGCGAGCGCAACCCCGAGACCGCCGCGGAGAGCTCCCCCTGCAGCGCGTCGCCGGCGAGCATGTAGTAGGGCGTGACCGGGCGCGCGCGCGCGGCCTCGACGCGCGGGAGCAGCGCGGCGATGAACGGCGCCGCCGCGCGGATGCGCGGATCCTCGTACGAGGCGCGCCGCGCGGGGTTCCGGCCGTAGGCGATGGCGAGGACGGCGTTCGCGTCGGGCGAGGTGAGGTGCGCGACGAGCCGGGCCGCCGCGGCGCGGCGCGCCGCCGGCGCGCGCGAGGAGATCCCGAGCTGCCAGCCCCCGAGGGCGCCGGGGGCGGGCCCCTCCGCGCCCGGGAGGGACGCGACCCCGACCCGTCCGCGGACCGGCGAGGCGGGATCCTGCAGGAGCGGCCACGCGTAGGGCCAGTTGCGCATGAACACGGCGCGGCCCTCCTGGAAGGCCCGCCGCGCGTCCTCCTCCGCGGCGGTCACCACCGACCTCGGGGAGAGCCCGTCCGCGACGAGCCCGCGCAGGTGATCCAGCGCCTCGCGCGCGGCGGGCGAGTCGAGCCGCAGCCGCTCGCCGTCGAGCGCCGTGCCGCCGTACCCCCACAGCGCCTCGAAGAAGTTGCAGGAGAGCCCCTCGTACTGCCGTCCCTGCCACAGGTAGCCCGCGATCCCGGGCGCCTCCGCCTGCGCGGCGCGGATCGCGGCCGCGAGGGCGGCGTAGGTGCGGGGCGGCTCCGGGACGAGGTCGGTGCGGTAGTAGAGGAGCCCCACGTCCACGTACCACGGCACCGCGTACGTCCGGCCGCCCTGGACGACGGCGCCCGCAGGACCGGCGAGGAACTCCTCCCGCACGCGCGCGGGCGGGAACGCGTCGGAGAGATCGGCGAGCCACCCGGCCCGCGCGAGCTCGGCCACCCAGACCACGTCGAGGACGAGCACGTCCACGTCCTCGCCGCCCGCGCCGAGCGAGGTGACGAGGAGCTGGTGGGCCAGATCGGCCGCGTTGGGGAGGGCCTGCAGCTCGACCTCCACGCCGCTCTCGCGCTCGAAGGCCGCGACGAGCGCGCGGAACGGAGCCGGGTCGGGGCCGAGCGGCTGGTAGCGCAGGACGAGGCGCTGCGCCCCGCGGGCGTCCCCCTCGTGCGACCGGCACCCCGCGGCCAGGGCGGCGCAGAGGAGGACCGGGACGAGGGCGCGGGGAGACGGCCTCACGCGGGGAGCGTAACGGGGGTGGGCGCTTCGGGCGGAGCATCCCGCGGGTGCGGCCCGGGTCGGGGGGTCGGTGCACGCCCCCGGACCAGGATCCCGCTCCGCACCGCGATCTCGAGAGCGAAGCCCGCGAGGCTCGAGGGCGCGGGCCGGGACGCGCGCTCCAGCGGGGGCAGGGCGGGGCGCTCGCCGCGAGCCCTGGGGGCCGAGTCGGGACCGCGGTCACCCGAGCGCGCCGACGACCACCTTCCACTCGCGGACGCGCCACGAGGTGACGAGCCCGTTCCGGACGTAGGGGTCGGCCCGCGCGAACGCCTCCGCGCTCTCGGGGCCGTCGCCCCGGAACACGAGCAGCGCGCCCTCGGGCGGATCGAACGCACCCGCGAGGACGAGCTTGCCCTCGCGGTGCGCCTGCTCCGCGAGCGCGAGGTGCTCCGGGCGGTGGGGCGCGCGCCGCGCGAGGTAGTCGGGGATGGTGTCGTAGACGAGCGCGTAGAGCGGCATGGGCACCTCCGGTGTCAGGGGTTGAGGAGCGACGTCGTCCAGCCTCGGTCGTAGCGCGTGAACAGGGTCCTGTGGTGGAGCCGGCCGTCGGCGCTGACCCAGAACTCGATCCGATCGGGTCGCAGCAGGTAGCCCCCCCAGAACGGCGGACGCGGGACGTCGGCGCCGGCGAAGCGCGCCTCGGCGGCCCGGGCCGCCTCCTCGAGGACCGCGCGCGACGCGAGCGGCTGGCTCTGACGGGAGGCCCACGCGCCGAGCTGGCTCGCCCGCGGGCGCGTGGCGAAGTAGGCGTCCGAGGCGGCGTCGTCGAGGAGCGCCACCTCCCCCTCGGCGCGCACCTGCTCGCCGATGGCCGGCCAGTGGAAGCAGAGCGCCGCGCGCGGATTGACCGCGAGCTCTCGCCCCTTGCGGCTCTCCCGGTTCGTGAAGAACGCGAACCCCTCCGCGCCGACCTCCTTCACGAGGACGATCCGGACCGAAGGCCTCCCGCTCGCGTCGGCGGTGGCGAGGGCCGCCGCGGTGGGGTCGGCGCTCGAGGCGCCTGCGGCCCGGGCGAGGGCCGCGTGGAAGCGGGCGATGGGGTCGAGCGGATCGGGCATCGCGCGGGAGCATAACCGGGCGCGGGCGAGCGCGACGGGTGGAGGACCGCGACCTCGACCTCGACCCGGGTGCGACCTCGACCCGCCCCCGACCCCGATCCCCTTACGCCGCATCCCCTTGCGCCTGCGCCCATCCTCCGCCAATTAGACGGCCGTGCCCGCCTCCTCCCTCGACCGCGCGACCGCTCGCCCGGGCCCCCATCGCCGCTGGCTCCTGCTCGTCCTCGGCTGGACCTGCTTCGTCCTGGGGGTCGTCGGAGCGGTGCTCCCGCTCGTCCCGACCACGCCCTTCATGCTCGTGGCGCTGTGGGCGTTCTCGTCGAGCTCGGAGCGGTTTCACCGCTGGCTCTACCACCACCGCGTGTTCGGGCCTCCCCTGCAGCGCTGGCAGCGGGAGCGGGCCCTCCCGCTCTGGGTGAAGCTCGTCGCGGCGGGCTCGATGGCCGCGAGCCTCGTGTACGCCACGTTCGCCCTGAGCGTCCCCGGGTACGCGCTCGCCGCGATGGCGGCGGTGATGCTCGCGGGCCTCGTCTTCGTCGCGCGGATCCCGAGTCGGGCCGCGCGAGGTCCCACTCGATGAACGGCGTGGAGGAGAACATGGACGTGCGCTTCGAGGAGGCAGAGGCGGCGGATCTTCCTCAGCTCCGCGCGCTCCTCGCGCAGGCGAACCTCCCCGAGGCGGACGTTGGCGCCTCGAACCAGGTCTTCCTCGTGGCGCGTGCGCCGGGCGGCGCGCTCGTGGGTTGCGTCGCGCTCGAGCGCTACGGGGACGACGTCCTCCTCCGCTCCCTCGCGGTCGTACCGTCGCGTCGGGGAGAGGGCCTCGGCGTGGCGCTGCACGCGCGCGCGCTCGAGCGGGCGCGCAAGCTCGGCGCCCGGACCGTGTACCTGCTCACCACCACCGCCGAGGGGCTGTTCGCCCGCGCCGGCTACGCGCGCATCGAGAGGAGCGCGGTCCCGGCGGAGGTCCGGGCGAGCCCGGAGTTCGACGCGCTCTGCCCGGCGAGCGCGGTCTGCATGATCCGGCGCCTCGGCTGACCGCCGGACCGCCTTCTAGCGGTGGGGCGCAGGCGGCGGGGCGGGGACGGGCTGGGCGGCGGGCGTCGCCGGTCCGCCGATCTGCGTGAGCCCCGTGAACGTCCCGTCCGGCCTGTCGGCGACGTCCGCCTCGAGGCGCAGCTCCGTCACCGAGCCGCCCGAGAGCGCCACCTCGCCGTTCGCCACGAGGTCCGCCAGCCGGAACGCGACGAGGCCGACGTCGGTCATCCGGCCGCCGCCCTCGTCGGTCACCACCCGCAGCGAGATCGTCCGTTCGTCGTACGCGTTCGCCGCGACGACGACGCTGCCCTCGAGGAGCGCGTAGACGCCGCGCCGCGGCGCGCTCTGGAAGGCGCGGCCGTCGGGCAGCGCGAGGGTCACGACGAGGTTCGGCTGGTTGGCGTGCGGGATGCGGCGCGCGAGGTCGAGCGCCACGCCCGTCGGCGACTGGGCGCTACCCTCCGTGTGCTTCGCGAGGCGCGTCAGCGCCCGGTCGAGCTCGAGGCTGCGGCTGCCCGCCCAGGGCCAGCCGTCCGGCCGCGTGGGGCGGACGAGGACGGACCGGAGCCGCACCGCGTAGGGGCGCACCTTGACGCGGTCGAGCTCGGCGAGGGCGATGCCGCCGTCGGCCTCGAGCGCCGCCGCCTCGGCGAACGCCCGCTCGGCGCCGGAGAAGTCGCGCCGCCGGAGCGCCTCGTCGCCCTGGGCGAGGAGCCCGGCGCAGCGCGCGCGGGGCTGGGCGCGGCCGTTCGGGCGCAGCTTCAGGGCGGCGTCGTAGCTCGCCTTCGCCTCCGCGAAGCGACGCTTCGCGAGGAGCGCGTCGCCCTCGGCCGCGTACCGCTCGGACTCCGCGTCCTTCCAGCGCTCGTGCTCGGCGCGGACCGCGTCGAGCCGGGGGGTGACGCTCGCGTCGACCCGCGCCGCGCGCGTGAGGAGCTCGATGGCCTCGGGGAACTGACGGGCCGCGCGGTGGCGCTCCGCCGCGTCGACCGCGCCACGCACCACGCCCGGCTCCACCCGCCGGGCCTCCGCCGCGACGCCCGGGTCGTCGGTCGCCGCGCGCGCGCCTTCCAAGAGCTGCAGCGCCGTGGCCCAGTCGCGCCCGCTCGCCGACTCCTGCGCGCGCCGGAGCCGGAGGTAGCCCACCTCTCGGCCGGAGTCGCGCCGCAGGGTCGCGAGCGCCGCGCTCGTCGGCTCCAGCGCGAGCGCGTAGTCGGACTCGGAGAACGCGCACTCCCAGTCGCGCGCCGCGACGCACGCCTGCGCCCGCCTCGTCGCGTCCTCCAGCGCGGCCGCGCGCGCCTGCCGGTACTTGTCCTGCAGCTCCTTCTTGGACGGATCCTTGCGCACCGCCGCCGCGTACTCGCGCTCGGCGGTCTTCCAGTCGCCGAGCGCGGCGGCGCGGTCGCCGGACTTCTCGTGCGCGGCGCACGCGAGCGCGACGGCCAGGGCCAGGGCGAGGAGCGACAGCGAGCGGCGCGTCATGCGGGGATCTCCGGGGCGCCGGCCGGGCGGCCGGGCGAGCCCACGCTACGGGGAAGCCGCCTCGCTGGGCAAGTCCGCGACCGGCGTGACGTCCGCGCCGCCGCGGCGCGTCGGGATATCGTGGGCGAAGCGGGACCACCGCTGCGCACCGTCCCTCACAGCGGCCCTCGATCTTCGCGCCTCCGGGTCAGACCCAGTCGCGCGGCGTGCGGAGCACCTCGAGGAGCGCCGCCTCGCGGCTGCCCGGGGCGGGCTCGTGGCCGTACACCCAGCGGACGCGCGGCGGCAGCGACATCAGGATCGACTCGGTGCGCCCGCCGGTCTCGAGCCCGAACACCGTCCCGCGGTCGAGCACGAGGTTGAACTCCACGTAGCGTCCGCGGCGGATCTCCTGCCAGCGCCGCTCCTCCTCGCCGTACGGCTCCGCGCGGCGCCGCTCGACGATGGGCACGTAGGCCGCCAGGAAGTCGGACGCGACGTCCTTCGCGAAGGCGAGGTCCCGCTCGAGCGGGCCCCCCGTGTCCTCGAAGAAGATCCCGCCCACGCCGCGGTGCTCCCCGCGGTGGCGCAGGTGGAAGTAGGCGTCCGCGGCGCGCTTGAGCCGCGCGTGGCTCCCCGCCGCGTGCCGCTCGCAGGCCTCGCGCATCACGCGGTGGAAGTGGACGCAGTCCTCGTCGAACAGGTAGTAGGGCGTGAGGTCCGCCCCCCCGCCGAACCAGCCTGCCTCCCCGCGGCGGATCATCCGCACGTTCATGTGCGCGGTCGGCACCATCGGGCTCTGCGGGTGGATGACGACGGACAGCCCGGTCGCGGCGAACGCGACGCCCTCGCCTCCCACCCTGCGGGCGAAGTCGGGGGAGAGCGCGCCGTGCACGTCCGAGAAGCTCACCCCCGCCTTCTCGAAGACGGCGCCGTCCTGGAGCACGCGGGAGATCCCGCCGCCGCCGCCCGGCCGCGCCCACGCGTCCTCGCGAAAGCGCGCCGCGCCGTCCACGCGCTCGAGCTCGCGGCAGAGGGCGTCCTGGGTGGCACGCGTGAACGCGACCATGTCGGCGTAGAGGCGGTCGAGCGCTTCGGGCGGGGCGGGCGTGGGCACGGCGACGAGATGCCGCGCGGACCCGCGCGGTGCCACCTCCCGGCGGGGGCGGGGACGCACGCACCGTCTCGTGCCTTGATGTCGCGAGGCGCGTCCGTGAAAGGGAGCGCGGGGCGGGGGATGCGGGATCGGGTGAACCGGGTGTTCGGCGCCGCGAGCGCGCTCCTCGACCGTTCGCACCGGCCGCGCGCCATCGAGGCGGCGCTCCTCCTCGCCGTCGCCGGCGCGGCGGTCGGGCTCGTGCGGCTCGGCCACCTGGCCGGTGGCGGGCTCCGCGCCGCCGTCGAGATCGACCTCTCCGTCGCGGCGCTCCCGCGCTACGCGCTCTACTCCCTGCTCCGCGGCGTCGCCGCCTATGCGCTCTCCCTCGTCTTCTCCATCGGCTACGGGTACTGGGCCGCGAAGGATCGCCGCGCGGAGCGCGTCCTCGTCCCGCTCCTCGACGTGCTCCAGAGCATCCCGGTCCTCGGCTTCATGCCCGGGCTCGTCCTCGCGCTCGTCGCCGCGTTCCCGCGCTCGCGCGTGGGCCTCGAGCTCGCGGCGATCCTCATGATCTTCACGGGCCAGGCCTGGAACATGACGTTCAGCTTCTACCGCGCGGTGAGGAGCGTGCCGAAGGAGCTCGCCGAGGTCGCCGCCTGGGGGCGCTTCTCGGCGTGGCGGCGCTTCCGCGCGCTCGAGCTGCCGGCGGCCGCCATCGGGCTCGTCTGGAACAGCATGATGAGCATGGCGGGCGGCTGGTTCTTCCTCATGGTGAGCGAGGCGTTCGTGCTCGGCGACCGGGACTTCCGCCTCCCCGGGATCGGCGCGTACATGAGCGTCGCCGTTCAGCGCGGGGACGGCGGCGCCATGATCGCGAGCGTCGTCGCCATGGCGCTCCTCGTCGTCCTGCTCGACCAGCTCGTGTGGCGGCCGCTCGTCGCGTGGTCGGAGCGCTTCCGGCTGGACGAGGGCGGCGCCGCCCTGCCGGCGCGTTCCTGGGTGTACGACCTCCTGCGCCGCTCGCGGCTCGCCGCCGCCCTCCGTCGCCGGCGACGCCCTCCTCGCCCGCCCCGCCGCGCACCGCGCGCGGTCGCCGCGGCGCTGCCGCTCGTCTCCCCGGCGCTGTTCCTCCTCCTGCTCGGCGTCCTCGCGGTGGGCGGGCTGCGCCTCGTCCAGCTCCTCCGGGCGGAGAGCGCGTCCGCCTGGATCGGCGTGGGCCGCGAGGCGGCGATCACGCTCGGCCGCGTGCTCGCCTCGGTCGCGCTCGCGACGCTCTGGGCGGTGCCGGCGGGCATCGCGATCGGGCGCTCGCCGCGGCTCGCACGCGTGCTCCAGCCGGCGGTCCAGGTCGTCGCCTCGTTCCCGGCGCCGATGCTCTTCCCGGCGGTGGTCCTCGCGCTCCGCGCGGCGGGCGTCGGCCTCGGCGTCGCGAGCGTCCTCCTCATGACGCTCGCCACCCAGTGGTACGTGCTCTTCAACGTGATCGCCGGAGCGCAGGCGGTGCCCTCGGATCTCGAGGAGGCCTCGCGCGCCTACCGGCTCGGGCGCTGGCAGCGGCTCCGCGCGCTCTACCTGCCGGCGGTGTTCCCGTACCTCGTCACCGGCTGGGTCACCGCCGCGGGCGGCGCCTGGAACGCGAGCATCGTCTCGGAGTACGTCGCGATCGGGAGGGACACCCTCGTCGCGCCCGGGCTCGGCGCCGCGATCAGCCGGGCCGCCGCGGAGGCGAGGCTCGCGGATCTCGCGGCCGCGGTGACGGTGATGGCGGTCACCGTCGTGGTGTTCAACCGGCTCGTGTGGCGCCCGCTCGGCCGGGTCGCCGAGGAGCGCTTCTCGCTCCAGAGGTAGGGGAGGGCATGGCCGCGAACGCCGCGAACGGACCGCTGTGCGAGCTGAGGAGGCTCGTCGTCGAGTTCCCGCAGCCGCACGGACCGCCGCGCCGCGTGCTCGAGGACGTGGACCTCGAGGTCCGCGCGGGCGAGGTGCTCGCGCTCCTCGGCCCTTCGGGCTGCGGGAAGTCGACGATCCTGCGGGTCCTCGCCGGGCTCCTCGCGCCCACCGGGGGCGAGGTGCGCTTCCGCGGCGCGCCGCTCCGCGGCGTGAACCCGGCGGTGGGGTTCATGTTCCAGGGCGCTGCGCTCTTCCCGTGGATGACCGTGGCGCGGAACGTCTCGGAGGTGCTCCGCGCCGCCGGGACGCCGCCCGCCGAGGTCCCAGCGCGGACCGAGCGCGCGCTGCGGCTCGTCGGCCTCGCCGAGGTGGCGGACGCCTACCCGCGAGAGCTCTCCGGCGGGATGAAGCAGCGGGTCGGCACCGCCCGCGCGCTCTCGCTCGAGCCGGAGCTCCTGTTCATGGACGAGCCGTTCAGCCAGGTGGACGCGCTCACCGCCGAGGCGCTCCGCGCCGAGATCCTGGACATCTGGGCGGCCGCGGAGCGGCGCCCGAGCGCGATCGTGCTCGTGAGCCACGACATCCCCGAGGTCGTGTACATGGCCGATCGGATCGTCGTGCTCGACGCCAACCCGGGCCGGGTCCGCGCCGTGATCGACGACCCGCTCCCGCGCCCGCGCGACTACCGCTCGCCGGGGCTCGCGCAGCTCGTCGACCGGCTGCACGACGTCATCACCGGGATGGAGATGCCGGACGTGCCCGCCGGGGGCGCGCCGGTGGAGGCGCTCCCGGACGCGAGCGCGGGCGACGTGATCGGCCTCGTCGAGTACCTGGACGCGCGCGGCGGGCGGGAGGACGTGTTCCGCATCGCCGCCGAGACCGACAGCCGGTTCGACCGCACCATCAACGCGGTCAACGCCGCCGAGCTCCTCGATCTCGTCGACACGCCCCGCCGGGCGGTGGTGCTCGCGCCGCTCGGCCAGCGCTTCGTCCGGGCGCCCGACGCGGAGCGGCGCGCGATCTGGCGCGAGCGCCTCCTGGGCCTCGGGCTCTTCCGGCAGGTGCAGGACGCCATCGCCCGGAGCCCCGGCGGCCGGGTGGAGCGCGACTTCGTGCTCGAGCTCATCGCGGTCGCCGCGCCGCGCGAGGACTTCGAGGCGGTGTTCGAGCGGTTCGTGTCCTGGGCGAGCTACGGCGGCCTCTTCGTCCACGACGCCGCGGCGCAGGTGCTCACCGCGCCCTGAGGGCCGCGGCGCGGATCCGGGATGGCCGCTCGCCCGGGGATCGGCCGGGGGGCCCCCGGGGTCCGCCCGCGCCAGCGCCTTGACGGCGCGCGGCGCGGGCTGTTACGACCCGCCGGCGCGCTGGCCGCCCGGTCGCGCGCCCCCGACCATGACCGTCCAGCACGAGACCGCCCGCCGGCGCACGTTCGCGATCATCTCCCACCCCGACGCGGGCAAGACGACGCTCACCGAGAAGCTCCTCCTCTACGGCGGCGTCATCCAGCTCGCGGGCGCGGTGAAGGCGAAGCGCGGCCGCGCCAACGCGGTGAGCGACTGGATGGAGATGGAGCGCGAGCGCGGCATCTCCATCACCACGAGCGTCCTGCAGTTCCCGTATCGCGGGATGCAGATGAACCTGCTCGACACCCCCGGCCACGCCGACTTCAGCGAGGACACCTATCGCACGCTCCACGCCGTCGACGGGGCGGTGATGCTCCTCGACTCGGCCAAGGGCGTCGAGGCGCAGACGCGCAAGCTGTTCCGGGTCTGCCGGCAGCGCGCCATCCCCATCTTCACCTTCGTGAACAAGATGGACCGGCCCGGCCGTGAGCCCTTCGAGCTCATCGGCGAGGTGGAGAGCGTCCTCGGCATCGGCGTCTACCCGATCACCTGGCCGGTGTTCCGCGGCGGCACCTTCGCCGGCGTCTACCACCGCGTCGCGCGGCGGGTGTACCTCTTCGACCCGGCGCACTCCGGCTCCTCCGCGGGCGTGGGCGCCGAGCGTCCGCCGGTGGAGGTCAGCGGCATCGACGATCCCGCCGTCCGGGAGGCCCTCGACGACGCGGGCTATGCCCGGCTCCGCGAGGACGCCGAGCTGCTCGAGGCGGCGGGCGACGACTTCGATCGCGCGCGCTTCGAGGCGGGCGAGCTCTCGCCGATGTTCTTCGGGAGCGCGGTCAACAACTTCGGCCTCGAGGCGTTCCTCGACACGTTCATCGAGCTCATGCCGCCGCCGCGCCCGCGCGAGTCCGACCAGGGGCCCGTCGCGCCGGCGCAGGACGAGTTCAGCGGGTTCGTCTTCAAGATCCAGGCGAACATGGACAAGGCCCACCGGGATCGCGTGGCCTTCCTGCGCATCTGCTCCGGCCGCCTCACGCGGGGCATGAAGGTCCACAACGTGCGCTCGGGCAAGGAGGTGCGGCTCGCGACGCCGACGCAGTTCATGGCGCGCGATCGCACCATCGTCGACGAGTCCTACCCCGGCGACGTGGTCGGCATCCACGACACCGGCGCGCTCGAGATCGGCGACACCCTGACCGGCGGCTCCCGGTTCATGTTCGAGGGCATCCCGAGCTTCGCCCCCGAGCACTTCCGGCGCCTCGCGCTCGTGGACCCGCTCCGCCGCAAGCAGTTCGCGCGGGGCATCGAGCAGCTCGCCCAGGAGGGGACGGTGCAGCTCTACCGGCCGCCCGCGGGCCGCGCCGGCGACCTCGTGCTGGGCGCGCTCGGGCAGCTGCAGTTCGAGGTGGTGAAGTACCGCCTCGAGTCGGAGTACGGCGTCGAGGTCCGCGTCGAGGCGGTGCCCTACCAGCTCGCGCGCTGGGTGAGCCGCGCCGACGGGAAGGCCATCGACGTCGAGGACTTCCCGAGCGGCGTGGAGGGCCTCCTCGTGCTGGACGTGCGGGACCGGCCCGTCGTGCTCTTCGACCGCGAGTGGGCGCTCCGCACGGCGGAGCGGCTCCACCCGGAGCTGCGGTTCGCGGAGACCGCGAGCGGCGTCGTCGTCCGCGCGGCCTGATGGACGAGAAAGAGCCGCTCGCCCCTCGAGGAGCTCGGGGCGGGCGGCGGGTTACTTTCGGTGAATCCGCCCCGCCCGCGGTGGCGAGGCGCACGAGACTGGAGCCGAGACGGGCACCCACAGCGACGAGCGCCGAGGCGTACTGCTTCCGTACGCCGCAGGCGCGAGGAGCGAGGACGCCCGTCGCAGGCCCGGGATCGTGCGCCGCAGCTACATGGAGCGCGCGTCCGCGCCGGCAACAGCCCGCGCCTGCGGCGGGAAGACGGCCGGGGCCTCCTCGCGCTTCGCCGCCCGGCGGCCGATGCGGATGCGGACCTCCTTCTCCGGGATGCTCACCGAGATGCTCACGTAGCTCAGCATGGCGAGCACCACCGCCACGAGGAGCAGCACCGCGGCCATGCCGTAGGCGCCGGCGTACGAGCCGGTCTGGTCGGCGATCTTGCCGGCGAGCGTCGGGCCGAGCACGCCGCCCACGCCCCACGCCGTGAACAGGATGCCGTAGTTGAGGCCGAGGTTCTTCGTGCCCCAGTTGTCGGCCGCCGTCGCGGGGAAGAGCGAGAGGCACGCGCCGTAGCTGAAGCCGACCACCGCCGAGCCGAGGATGAAGGTCGCGATCGTGGAGAAGCTCGCGAAGAACATCATCGCCACGGCCTGCAGCACGCAGACGAGGCCGATGGTGACCACGCGGCCGATGTAGTCGGAGATGATGCCGGCCACGATGCGGCCGCTCGCGTTGAAGATGGCGAGCAGCGCGACGAACACGAACCCGACCTTGATGGAGTTCTGCGACTGCACGGAGACGATCTTCGCCATGTGGCCGATGATCATGAGACCGGCGGTGGCGGCGCAGGCGTACTGGATCCAGAGCGACCAGAACGTGGGGGTGCGCACCATCTCCTGCCACGTGCGATCGGGGCCGACGCCCGCCTTCGCCGCCGCCTTCGCGGGGGAGAGCGGGGTGGGCGGGTTCGCGACGAGCTGCGCGAAGCCGGTCGCCGTCACGAGGAACGCGATGCCGAGGATGCGGAACGCGCCGGCGACGCCGTAGGAGGCGATGAGGTACTTCGAGAGCGGCGCGATGTACACCGGCGCCAGGCCGAAGCCGCCCACCACGATGCCGGTGATGAGCCCCTTCTTCGCGGGCGGGAACCACTTCACCGCGGCCGGCGTCGTCGCCGAGTAGCCGAGGCCGAAGCCGGTCCCGCCGAGGAGCCCGAAGCCGAGCAGCGCGGGCCAGGTCGTCTCGGCAGAGGCGAAGCTCGCGACGATGAGGCCGAGGCCGGTGAGCACGCCGCCCGCGGACGCGACGACGCGGGGCCCCAGCCGATCCTGAAGGCGGCCGGCCGGCACCATCATCAGGGCGAAGCACGCGATCGCGACCGTGTAGGGCAGCGTGGCGGCGGTCTTCGTCCAGCCGAACCCGCCTCGCTCGACGGACTCGACGAGCTGCTTCGAGAAGACGCTCCAGGCGTAGAGGATGCCGAGGGCGAGGTTGAGGCCGGTGCCGGCGAGGACGACGATCCATCCGCGTCGTGACATGTTTGATCTCCTAGAGGCGGCCGGGCCGGAGCTGTCGCAGGCTCGCGATGTTTTCGGGGCCGCAGGCGTGGCGAAAAGAGCACGGGGGCGGCGCGTGTGTCACCTATCGCGCGGGGTGCATATCGACCGGTGAGGTGCACCATATGCGCGAACGGCGAAGGCGACATTGGCTCGTCGGGTGCGACCCGAAGGCGCGGGAGAGAGATGCCGGATCGCTTGCCGCGCAGTTGTTTCGTCGCGCCCCATTGGACGCGCACAATGGTGCGTCCACACGCGCAGATTGTTTTCCGAAGACGCAGAATCTTCCGAAGACGCAAATCGTTCGTCGCTCCCCCGGAGGGCGGCGTGACGCCGACTCGGCTCGCGTGCGGCCGCTCGTCACGCCCCTGCGGGCGCGTCCGGGGTCGCGCCGGAGGCGGCCGCGGCGCGGACCGGCGTGCCGGTCGCGCGCTCTAAACGGCCGATCTCGCGCCCCGAACACGCGCGCGGAGCGCGCCCGCCGGGGGCGCGGCCCCCCCCCCCCCACCCCCCCCCCCCCCCCCCCCCCCCCCCCCCCCCCCCCCCCCCCCCCGCCGGGGCGACGCCGCGGAGGCGGCGAAGCCGCTCGCGGCGTTGCACGGGACCCGGCGAGCAGGGGGCGTCACCGAAGGTGATCGCGAATCACGAACTGTCGTTCAGCGGAGCCCGTCGCCCTCCACGACGCGCCCCTCCGCGCCGGGGTCGAGCGCGAGGCGCACGAGCGCCGAGGCGAGCGCGGCGCCGGACGTGGACCGCCAGCGCGCGGCGAGCCGGCGCGCGCCGAGCCGGGAGGCGACGGAGAGCGCCGCGTCGGACACGCGCGCGGCGGCGCGCTCGAGCGGGCGCGGCTCGTCGCGATCCGGTCCGGTCACGAAGGCCGGCCGCGCGACGACGAAGGGCAGGCCGCTCGCGCGCAGGTCGCGCTCGAGCCGGGCGCGCGCCGAGAGGTACGCGCTGCGGGTGCCCTCGTGCACCCGCGCGGACGACAGGTATACGAAGCGCGGCCGGGCGCCGCTCGCCACGGCCGCGTCGAGGAGGAGCCGGGTGAGCCCGTAGTCCACGGAGGCGTAGCTCTCCGTGACGCCGTGGCGCGCGGCGGCCCGCGCGCGGCGGCGCGTGGTCCCGAGCAGCGCGAACACGAGGGTCGGCCGGACGCGGGCGAGGGTGGCCGCCATCGCCGGTCCGGCCCAGGGCGTGGAATCCACCTCCGCGCCCAGCGCCGCGAAGCGCGCGCGCCACGCGCCGGCGCTCGCCGAGTCGGGCCGCACGTGCGCGACCGTGCGGACGCCCGCGGCGCGCAGCGCGCGCACGACCTCACGCCCGGTGTAGCCGGTGGCGCCTGCGACGAAGGCGGTGTGCATGCGGCGACCTCCTCGGTGTGGGCGATCCTCCCTCCCCTCGCCCAGGGGACGCGCGCCTTCGTGCGCGACCTCCCCGATCGTGCCATGCTGCGTCCCGCCGCGCCCGCATCGCGCGGAGGGAGGGAACATGGCAGCACTCGTCGTCCTCGCGCTCGTCGCCGCGGTCGCCGTCGGCTGGGTGGTGCTCCACAACGGGCTCGTCACGCGGCGGAACGCGTTCCGCAACGCGTACGGCCAGATCGACGTGCAGCTCCAGCGGCGCTACGACCTCATCCCGAACCTGGTCGAGGCGACGCGCGCCTACCTCGCCCACGAGCGCTCCACCCTCGAGGCGGTGGTCGCCGCGCGCAACCAGGCGGTGGTCGCCGCGCGCGCCGCCGCCGCGCACCCGGGGGAGGGCGCCTCCATGGAGCGGCTCGCCCAGGCCGAGGGCGCGCTGGCCGGGCCGCTGTCCCGGCTGCTCGCCGTCGCCGAGGCGTACCCCGACCTGAAGGCGAGCGAGTCGGTGGGGCGCCTCGTCGAGGAGCTCACCTCGAGCGAGAACCGCGTGGCGTTCGCGCGGCAGGCCTACAACGACGCCGTGATGGACTACAACAACGCGCGCGAGACGTTCCCCGGGACGCTCGTCGCGGGCGGGTTCCCGGAGGCGAGGCCGCTCGACATCTCCGCCCCGCAGGCGCGCGAGGCGGTGCGGATCGCGCTGTGACCGCCGCCGGCGCTCCCGGTGACGGCGCGCGGCGGGCGGCCCCGTGACCCGCTCCACGCTCGACTTCTTCGCCGCGAAGGCGTCGGCGAGGCGGCGCACCGCGGTCCTCGTCGCGCTCTTCGCGCTCGCCTGGGCGAGCACGATCGCGGTCGTCTACGCGATCGTGGTCTGGGTCGCCAGCGCCCAGCCGCGGCTCCTCGGCCCCGGCCCGCTCCGCACGCGGGACCTCCTCGGCGTCGCCGGGATCGTGACGCTCGTGACGGCCGGCGGCGCCCTCGTGCACGCGGTCCGGCTCGCGAGCGGCGGCGGCCGTGCGGTCGCCGAGCTGCTGGGCGGGTTCCCCGTGGACCCCGACACCCAGGACGCGGCGGAGCGGCGCCTCGTGAACGTCGTGGAGGAGATGGCGATCGCGGCGGGCGTCCCGGTCCCCGCGCTGTACGTGCTCCCGTTCGAGCGCAACCTCAACGCGTTCGCGGCCGGGTTCTCCCCGGATCACGCGGTCGTCGCGGTGACGCGCGGCGCGCTCGAGGGGCTCACGCGCGACGAGCTGCAGGGCGTCGTCGCGCACGAGCTCTCTCACGTCGTGAACGCCGACACCCGGCTCAACCTGCAGCTCATCGCGCTCGTCGGCGGCCTCACCTCGCTCGCGCTCGTCGGGCGCGCCCTCGTGCGGGCCGGGGCCGGCGGCGAGGGGCGGCGCGGCCGCGGCCGGGGCGGCGCGGCCGGGCTCGCGCTGTTCGGCGCCCTCGTGTGGCTGGCGGGCTCGATC
>NZ_JALCZC010000050.1:0-28678 GCF_022690805.1 Anaeromyxobacter sp. SG66 | reverse complement strand
CGGACGCGGCCCGGCTCGGCGCGGCGCTCGCGGGTGCGGCCGCGGGCGAGGCGCTCCGGCGCGGACTCGTCGAGCGGTTCGACGAGGACTGGTGGCGGAACCCGCGGACCGCCGCGCACCTCGCCGGGCTCCTCGCGGCCGGGCGGCTCCCGGAGACGGAGGAGCCGCCGGCGCCCGTGCTGGCGGCGCGGCGGCTCGTGGAGAAGCTCGAGGGCCGGTGAGGGCCCGCGCCGGGCTAGGCCTTCCTGCGGAGCGCGCGGACGATCTTCTCCTTCGTGCGCGACGGCACCGGGGTGGGCGCCGGCCTCGCGCGCCGCGCCTCGTGTGCGGCCCTGTGCTCCTTCCACCGCAGGTGCGCCTCGATCTCGTAGGCGAGCAGCTCGATCTCGAGGTCGGTGAGGCCCGCGCCCGCCTTCTCGAGCGGGGCGGCCCGGGGCGGCGCCGCGCCGAGGCGCATCCGGAGGACCTTCTCCTCCTCGGGCGCGAGCTCCTTCGCGGGGGAGCGCCGGAGCGCGGCCTGCGCCGTGCCCTCGGTGACCACCGCGACGCCGGGCTTCTTCTTCTTGTCCATGGAGGTCATGGTAGGCGCGCACTGCCCCCTGTCCATTTTTCGCGAGGCCCCTCGGCCGCAGGGCAGACGTGGGATCAAGCCCACGATATCGCACACGATTCTCCACCCCGACCCCGCGTGATTTCCAGGCGTTGGGGGTCCCGTTCGCGCCGTTGCGCGGCGCCCTCACGCCCGGCATGTTGTGCCCCCAACGGAGGAAGGGCATGGCCGACTGGCGCGACAACATCCTCGAGGACGAAGCGGCGATCCGCGCGCTCCTGCGGTCCACACGGCGGGTGGCCGTCCTCGGCATCAAGACCGAGGCGCAGGCGAGCCAGGCGGCCTTCTACGTCCCGAAGTACCTCGCCGACGCGGGCGTCGAGATCGTGCCGGTGCCGGTGTACTACCCGGAGGTCCGGGAGATCCTCGGCCGGCGCGTGTACCGGAAGGTCGCGGACGTGCCGGGGGAGCTCGACCTCGTGGACGTGTTCCGCCGGCCGAAGGACGTCCCGGCGCACGTCGACGACCTGCTCGAGAAGCGGCCGCGCGCCGTCTGGCTCCAGCTCGGCATCCGGAACGACGCCGCCGCCGAGCGGCTCGCCCGCGCGGGGATACAGGTCGTCCAGGACCGCTGTCTCATGGTCGACTGGAGGCGGCTCGTCGCCGGGTGAGGCGAGGGCGCGCCGGCGGGCGGGATCCGCGCGCCTACTGCTCGTCGTCGGCCGGCTCGGACCCGCCCGCCTCGGCCTCGGTCTTCTTCTTGAGCCCCGCGGCCTCGAGCGCCCCCGCCACCCCGGGCGGCTTGCGGACGTCGGGCAGGGGCGCCTTCGGCGGCTGGATCGCGGCGGCCTTCTCGCCGAGCGAGGTCACCTGCGCGAGGAGCTCCACGGTGGCGCGCACGCCGGGGGCGTCCTTCACGGTGAACGCGCCGGCGAGCCGGACGCGCAGCGGGGCGCCGGTCTGGGCGTCGAGGAGGAGCTCGCCGTCGGCGGACTCCGGCACGCGGCCGTCGAGGAACTTGAACCGGACGGCGGTGTCGGGATCGGCCTTCCCGGCAGGCAGGGCGCGTGCCTTCGTCCCCGGCGCGGCGCCGGGCGCGAGCGCGAGCCGGTAGCGGCGCGCGGCGCGGCCGAGCACGGTCGCCTCCCCGGCGGGCTCGATGGCGAGGGCGCCGCCGTAGAGCGCCGCGAGCGCGCGGGCGACGTGGAAGCTGTCCTCGCGGAACCGCCGCGCGTCGCGGCCGTGATCGGTCGGGCGCTCACGGAACGGCGCGAACCGGGCCCGTGCGTAGGTCATCCCGCCCGCCCAGACGATCTGCTTGCCGGTGTCGGAGCCGGGTCCGAGCCCGGGATCGACGTCCGCCTCGACCTGGAACTCGCCGGTCGCGGCCTGGAGGATGCGGTGGCGCTCCAGGGCGTGGACCCTGGGCGGCGGCGGAGGAGGGGGCACGAACGGCGCCGGCTGGCCTTCCGCGGCGGGCGGCGGGGGCGGCGTGGGCTCGGCGGAGCCCTCGCTCGCGACCGTCCAGTCGACGGCGGCCGACCACTCGAACGAGCCGAGGGCCCGCGCGACGTCGTCCGCGGAGAGGGCGAGCGCCTCGGCCGGCTTCGAGAAGTCGAACGCGGCGTGCGCGGCGCGCTCGGCCTCGGCCTCGGCCTTGAGCCGCTCCTTCCCCTCGGAGCCGGAGCGGGAGCAGGCCGCGACGGCGGCGGCGAGGGTGAGGGCGAGCGTGCGGGTCATGCGGGCCGCGACTCTAGACCGGAAGGGACCGGAGGCGCCACGGCGCCTCCCTACGACACCCGGAGCAGGCGCGAGGGCACGAGCCGCCCCTGCGCGAGGTCGGTGCGCTGCGCGTCGCCGCCGGTCGCGGACGCGCTCGCCTCGACGTCTGCGAAGGCCACCCGGCCCTCCGCCCAGAGCAGGCGATCGCACAGGTGGAGGAGCTCAGCGAGCCCGTCGCGCGTCACCGCCGAGACCGGCACGCCCTCCTCGCGGTGCGCGAGCGCGGCGCCCTCGCCCGGGGGCAGCCGGTCGGTCTTGTTGAACACGAGCAGCCGCTGCTTCTCCTCGAGGCCGAGCGAGGCGAGGATCTTCTCGACCGCCGCGATCTGCTCCGGGTGCCGCGCGTCGGAGGCGTCCACGACGTGCAGCAGCAGGTCCGCGTCGGTGAGCTCCTCGAGCGTGGCGCGGAACGCGTTCACGAGATCGGGCGGCAGGTCGCGGATGAAGCCGACGGTGTCGGTGATGATGACCTCGCGGTCCCGCGGGAACCTGAGCCGGCGGCTCGTCGGGTCGAGCGTCGCGAAGAGCTTGTCCTCGGCGAGCACCGCCGAGTCGGTGAGCGCGTTGAGCAGCGTGGACTTGCCGGCGTTCGTGTAGCCCACGATGGAGAGCACCGGCAGGCCGCGGTCGTTCCGCTGCTTGCGGCGGAGCTGGCGGTTCGAGCCGAGCGCCTCGATGCGCCGCTCGAGCGCGGTGATCCGGTCGCGCACGCGGCGGCGGTCGATCTCGAGCTTCGTCTCGCCCGGGCCGCGCCCGCCGATGCCGCCGGCGAGCCGCGAGAGCGAGTCGTCGCGGCCGACCAGGCGCGGGTAGAGGTACTTGAGCTGGGCGAGCTCGACCTGGAGCTTGCCGTCGGCGCTCTGCGCGCGCTGCGCGAAGATGTCGAGGATGAGCTGGGTGCGGTCGAGGATCTTGAGGCTCGTCGCCTCGGCGATGTGGCGCGCCTGCGACGGGGACAGCTCCGCGTCGAAGACGATCACCGTGGCCATGAGCTGCATCGAGCGCAGCACCACGTCCTCGAGCTTGCCCTTGCCGATGAGGTAGCGCGGGTCGGGATCGCGGCGGAGCTGGACGGTCGCGTCGATCACCTCGACCCCCGCGGTCCGCGCGAGCTCCTTGAGCTCCTCGAGCGACGACTCCGCGTCGGCGCGGGTGCGGCCCTTGCCGCCGAAGCCGACCAGGATCGCCCGCTCGCGCCCGCCCGTGCGGCGCACCGCGCGCGCCCGGGCGAACTCCTCCTCGAGCGCGAGCGCCCCGCCGAGCGCGTCGTAGGAGAGCTCGTGGACGCTCGCCGCCTCCTCGTCCTTCCACATCGCGCCCTGCGCGTTCTCCGGCACGAGGTGCGCGTAGTGCACCTTGCCCGGGAACCCGTCATCGCGGACCTCGATCGCCGCGACGAGGTCGAGGCGCAGGAGCGCGAGGTCGGTGTGGTCGTCGCGCGTGAGCGGCTCGCCGTTGAGGTGCGTGTGCACGAGCCGCAGGCCGCGCAGGCGGCTCTCGCCGGCGCGGCCGCGCCCCACGTCGGGCAGCTCGAGCTTGCGGGCGTCGCCCACGATGACCGACTGGACGTCCCCCTTTCGGTCGAGGAGCACCCCGATCTGCCGGTTCGTCTCGTGCGACACCTCGGTGAGGTGGCGGGCGAGCTCCGGGGTCACGATCGAGCCGTCGTCGACGCGGCGGCGATAGGTGCGGCGGAGGGCGTGGAGCTGCGAGGGCTTGAGGCCGAGGGTGTTCCCTAGAACGTCTTGCATTTTCCGGCGTGCAGCATAGCCACGGGCGCGGCGCCGATCGAGCGGATCTGCCCGGTCGCGCAATCAACCCCGAGCGGTCGCGAGCGGGGAGCCGCGAGGGCGAGGCCTCGCTTCGAGCGGCGCGACGCGCGGGCGGCCCCCCGTCAGGCCGCCTCGGTCTCCGCGCCCAGGTCCACTCCCGCGGTGTCGATGCGGAGGTAGCGCAGGAGCCGCAGGTGGTGCTGCCGGAGGCCGCGCACCACCACGTGGCGGGGGCGGGCGGCGAGCGCCTGGGCGAGGAAGGCCACCCCGAAGTCGTGGAACTCGCGCACGTGGGTGAGATCGAGGTGCACCGCCTCGTCCACGGCTCCCTCGGCGAGCGCGCGCGTGACGCGCTGGGCCGCGGGCACGTCGAAGACGCCCTCGAGCTGCAGGAGGCGCACGGGTCCCGCCGTCGGTCTGTTCGCACTCATCTCTCTTTCCCCCCGCGGCACACGCCGCGAAGACGGGACGAGGTGGAAGATCCGTGCCGAGGGACGGCCCCGGGTCGGCGTACATGCTTCGTTCACGCAGGTCCGCGTTCCGATTGGCGATGCGCGCGGCGCATCACGGGGGGGATGCCTCGTTCGACCCTGTGTACGGGTCGCCCCAGGGTCGGGCTGCCGGAGCCGCGCGCAAGCGGGTGCCGCGCCGGCGGGCAACGCCCACCTTCACGGACATGGCCCCTCCGGAGGCGGTGCTCTTCGACGTGGACGGGACGCTCGTGGACTCGGTCGACCTGCACGCGCAGGCGTGGCGGGAGGCGCTCCGGAGGTTCGGCAAGGACGTGCCGCTCGAGGAGGTGCGCAGGCAGATCGGCAAGGGCGGCGACCAGCTCATCCCGGTGTTCCTGTCAGAGGACGAGCGCGCGCGGGACGGCGAGGCGCTCGAGCGCTTCCGCGGTGAGCTGTGGAGGAGGGAGTACATGGGGCGGGTGAGGCCGCTCCCGGGCGCGGCGGAGCTCGTGCGGCGGGTCCACGACGCGGGGCTGCGCGTCGCGCTCGCCTCGAGCGGCAAGGAGGACGAGGTGGAGCACAACCGCCGGCTGCTCGGGATCGGCGCGCTGCTCGAGGGCGCGACGACCGCCGACGACGCGGAGCGGTCGAAGCCGCACCCGGACATCTTCGAGGCGGCGCTCGCGCGCGTGCACGCGCCGCCGGACCGCGCCATGGCGGTGGGGGACTCGCCCTGGGACGCGCTCGCCGCGCGCCGCGCCGGCCTCCGCACGATCGGGCTCCTCTCCGGCGGCTTCGACGAGCGGGAGCTCCGCAGCGCGGGCTGCATCGCCATCTACGCCGGGCCCGAGGAGCTGCTCGCGCGCTTCGACGCGTCGCCGCTCGCGCGCGGGTGAGCCGCGCCGCGGCCCCGCCGAGGCACGCTATGCCCGCGAGGTGCGGCGGCGCGCGAAGCAGCGCGTCATCGCGAGCGCCCGCCCCCGTGGCGGCGCCGCCTCGACTCCGCCGGCGGACTCTGCTTCACTCGCCGGCCAGCATGGCGACCTTCGTCTCCCCCGAAGCCGAGGCGCCGACCGGCGCGCGCGCGGTCGTGAACGCCGCCGTGATCGTCGCGGCGCTCGGATACTTCGTCGACATCTACGACCTCATCCTCGTCTCGATCGTCCGCAAGCCGAGCCTCACCGCGCTGGGCGTCGCCCCCGAGCTGCTCCTCACCGAGGGGTTCTCGATCCTCAACTGGCAGATGGTGGGGATGCTCATCGGCGGGATCCTGTTCGGCGTGGTCGGCGACAAGCTCGGGCGGCTGCAGATCCTCTTCGGCTCGATCACGCTCTACTCGCTCGCGACGCTCGCGAACGGCTTCGTGCAGGACCTCGCCACCTACAAGCTCCTGCGCTTCGCGGCCGGGCTCGGGCTCGCCGGCGAGCTCGGCGCGGGCGTCACGCTCGTCTCCGAGATCCTGCCCGCCCGCCTGCGCGGCTACGGGACGATGATCGTCGCCTCGGTGGGGGTCTCGGGCGCGGTGGCGGGGAACCTCGTCGCGAAGTGGCTCGACTGGCGCTGGGCGTACCTCGTCGGCGGCGGGCTCGGCCTCGTGCTCCTCGTCCTGCGCATCAAGGTCCGCGAGTCGGGGATGTTCCGCCGCGCGGCGAAGGCGAAGGGCGTCTCGCGCGGCAACTTCCTCTCCCTCTTCACCGACGGGGAGCGGCTCACGCGCTACCTGGCGTCGATCCTCATCGCCGTGCCCATCTGGTTCGCGAACGCGATCCTGGTCCTCGGCGCGCCCGAGTTCGCCCAGGCGCTCGGCGTCACCGGGCCGGTGTCGGCGGGCGACGCGGTGGCCTTCTTCTACGGCGGGCTCGTCGCCGGCGATCTCGCGAGCGGGACGCTCTCCCAGGTGCTCCGGAGCCGGCGCAAGGTGGTGCTCCTCTTCCTCTCCCTCCTCGCGGGCGCGATCGCCGCCTACTTCCTCGCCGGCCGGGGCGCCTCCCCGGCGCGGTTCCTCGTGCTCTGCGGCCTGCTCGGAGTGACGAGCGGCTACTGGGCCATCTTCGTCACCGTCGCCGCCGAGCAGTTCGGCACGAACATCCGCGCCACCGTGGCGACGACCGTGCCGAACTTCGTCCGCGGCCTCGTCGTGGTGGTGACCTCGTCGTTCGTGTTCCTGCGCCCGTCCCTCGGCCTCCTCGGCGGGGCGCTCGCCGTGGGCGCGGTCTGGTTCACGCTGGCCCTCGTCTCCGCGCTCCGGCTGCGGGAGACGTTCGGGGTCGATCTCGACTACCTCGAGCGCGATTAGAGAGAGCCCATGTCGCTCTACGTGGTGGACGTCGAGGCGGACGGCCCGATCCCGGGGAAGTACTCGATGGTGTCGCTCGGCGCGGTGCTCGTCGAGCCGGGGCTCGGCCGGACGTTCTACGGGCGCACGCGCCCGATCTCCGATGCGTTCCTCCCCGAGGCGCTCGCCGTGTCGGCGACGACGCGCGAGGAGCACCTGCGCTACGACGAGCCGGGCGAGGTGATGGCGGCGTTCGAGCGCTGGATCCAGGAGACGACGCGCGGGAAGCCGGTCTTCTTCTCGGACAACCTCGCCTTCGACTGGCAGTTCGTGAACTGGTACTTCCACACCTACCTCTCCCGGAACCCCTTCGGCTGGAGCGGCCGGCGCATCGGCGACCTCTACTGCGGGATGGTGAAGGACGCGTACGCGCAGTGGAAGCACCTGCGCAAGACCGGGCACGACCACCACCCCGTGAACGACGCCAGGGGGAACGCCGAGGCGATCCTCGCCATGATCGAGATGGGGTTGAAGCTCCAGGCGCGGTGAAGCGCGCCGCCGCCGCGGCTAGAGCGCGGTCGCCGCGCGCGTCGCCGACAGCGTGCTCCAGGACGAGATCGTCGTCGTGGGCGGTATCGGCGTCGGGGTCGTGGACGCGGGCGCGAGCCGCGCGTCCACGGTGGACGGCTGGGCGCGCACGCTCCAGACGTACGCCGCGCCGGCCGGCACGTACAGGCCGAGCGCGGCGAGGTCCGGCACGGTGAAGGACTGCTCCGCCGTGGTGACGCGCACGTCGGCGGCGCCCGGCGTGCTGGACACGAGCGCGAGGACGTGGACGCCGGGCTCGCTCGACCACGCGAACCGCGTCCCTACCCCGAGGGTCGCGCCCTCCGCCGGCTCGAGGAGCACCGGCAGCGGATGCAGCGCGAGCTCGACCGGGCTCGCCGGCGACGTCCCCCCGGACCACGACGCCGTGGTGGTGCCGCCTCCCGCGGGGCTCGCGATGACGTACAGCATCGTCCGGAGGTCCGGGGCGGTCGGCATGAGGAACGTGCTCGCGCCCGGCGCGGCGCTGCCCGCGGCGTGCAGCCAGTAGATGGCCGGGGTCCCGAGCGCGAACCCCATCATGGCCTGGGGCGACACGCCGTCCGGCGCGGTCACGTTCACGGCGAGGGGGGCGGTCGGCAGCGGCGCGAGCGCGAGGGCGGAGACGTCGGTCGACGCGCCGATGCGCAGCGTGACGGAGTCCTGGCGCGCGAGCCAGAACGCGTCGGGCGCGCTCGACGTGCACGCGCCGGGGCACGCCCAGTACACGGCGGCGAGCGTGCCCGTCGCGACGTCGGTTCCGCCCAGGGTGGCGGAGTACGTGCCGGCCGTGCCGGGTGGCCGTGCCGTGCCCATCCAGCCCACGGTGCCCGCGGAGAACGTGAGCTGCCCGCTGCCCTCGTGGCCGGCGGGCGGGCACCCCGCGCCGCCGCAGTCGCCCGTGATCGTCGTCGTGAAGCCGGCGCCGAGGGGGGTCGTGCCCCCCGGGACGCCGAGCCGCACCTCGGGGCTGGCCCGCGTGACGCCCACGTAGAGCTCCACCTGTTCGCCCTTGATGACCGCGAGGTCGTAGGGCGAGCCGTCCACCAGGAGGGAGAAGGTGCCCTCCAGGTCAGTCGTCGTCGAGCGCCAGCCGCCCCCCGTCCGCGTCGCGACCCGGGCGCCCGCGACCGGCAGCCGGTCCGAGCCCAGCACCTTGCCGGTCACGCCGAACGGGCTGCTCGTCCCGCCATCGCCGCCGCTGCAGGCGGAGAGGAGCGCGGCGGCGAGGATGAGGACGGTGCGGCGCATGGTGCCTCCTCGATGAAGGAGAGGCACGACGCCTATCACGCGCCGTGCACGGCATCCACCCGGCGTCATCATGCGCGTCGGGGCATGTGGGGAACGGGCGGAGCCTCGGCGCGAGGTCCCGGCGTGTCGACGCGCGCCCGCGCGTGGCAGGGTGCGGCGCCCGGGGCGCGATCGCCTGGGGAGGAGCCGCCCTCGACGCCGCTCGCGCTTTCGTGTTTCCTCCGCGCCGTGACGCTCTTCCTCACCGGCGCGACGCTGGGGCTCTCCGCCGCCGCCCAGCCCGGGCCGTACCAGGCCTACCTCCTCGCGCAGTCGCTCCGGAACGGCGCCCTCCGCACGCTCCCGGTCGCGCTCGTGCCGTTCCTCTCGGATCCGGCGGTCATCGCGGTCGTCCTCCTCGTCCTCTCCCAGCTCCCCTCGGGGCTCCTGCGCGGCCTGCAGATCGTGGGCGGCGTCGTCGTCCTGTGGCTCGCGGTCGCGACGCTCCGGGCCGCGCGCGCCGGCGTCGTCGCGGAGGGGCGGGCGCCGCCCCGCGGGATCGTGCGCGCGACCCTCGTGAACCTCACGAACCCGAACGCCTGGATCTTCTGGAGCCTCGTGGGCGGCCCGCTGCTCGCCGAGGCGTGGCAGGCCGCTCCGGCGCGCGCCCTCGCCTTCCTCGCCGGCTTCTACCTCTTCCTCACCGGCGGGAACCTCGCCATCGTCGGCCTCGCGGGCGCGGCGAGCCGGCTCGGACCCCGCTTCACGCGGGCGCTCGGGGTCCTCTCCGGCGCCGTCCTGCTCGCCTTCGGCGCATGGCAGATCGGCCGCGGGCTCGCCGGGAGCTGACGCGAACCGCCGCCGGCGGATCCGCACCCGCGCCGTGCGCCCACTCCACCTTCGCGGGCGGCAAGGCGAGCGGCGCTGGCGCGCCGTGACCCGGCCGGTGCCGGGCGCGGGCCGGATGGGTTAGGCTCTCGCCCCCATGCGCAGCGCCCTCTCCCGCACGAAGCGGCTCGTGGTGAAGGTCGGCACCGGCACGCTCACCGATCCGAGCGGCCGGTTCGATCGAGAGAACTGCGCCCGGCTGGGCGCGGAGCTCGCGGCGCTCGCGCGCGATCACCGGGTGGTGCTCGTCTCGTCCGGCGCGGTGGCGCTCGGCGCGGAGCGGCTCGGGCTCGTCCGCACGAAGGGCAAGCCCTGGGACATCCCGACGAAGCAGGCCTGCGCCGCGGTGGGCCAGCCCCACCTCATGGCCGCCTGGGGCGACGCCCTCGGCGCGCACGGCCTCACCGTCGCGCAGGTGCTCCTCACCGCCGACGACCTCGCCTCGCGCAAGCGCTTCCTCAACGCGCGGCGCACCTTCGAGAAGCTCCTCGAGGCCGGCGTCGTTCCCGTCGTGAACGAGAACGACACCGTCGCGGTGGACGAGATCAAGGTGGGCGACAACGACACGCTCGCGGGGCTCGTCGCGGGGTGCGTGGAGGCCGGGCTCGTCGCGATGCTGACGGACGTGGAGGGGCTCTACGACCGGAACCCCGCCGAGCGGGGCGCGACGCTCCTCCACGACGTTCCCCGCGTGACGGCCGAGATCGAGCGGTTCGCGGGCGGCGCCGGCAGCGAGCGCAGCGTCGGCGGGATGGCCACCAAGGTGAAGGCGGCGCGCCGGCTCGGCGCCCAGGGAGTCGTCACTGCCCTCCTCTCCGGGCGCCGGGAGGGGGCGCTCGCGGCGCTCCTCGCGGGCGAGCCGGTGGGGACGGTGTTCGCGCGGGGCGCGGCCCGGCTCACCTCGCGGAAGGGCTGGCTCGCCGCCGCCGCCAAGGGCAAGGGCGTCATCGTGGTGGACCCGGGCGCGCGCCGGGCGCTCACCGAGCAGGGCCGCTCCCTCCTCCCGTCGGGGGTCCGGTCCGTCGAGGGCCAGTTCGGGGTAGGCGACCCGGTGGACATCGCCGTGGACCCGGCGAGGCCGTTCGCGCGCGGGCTCGCCGGCTACGCCGCGGAGGAGATCCGCAAGATCGCTGGGCTGAAGACGAGCGAGATCGAGCGGGCGCTCGGGTATAAGTACCTCGACGAGATCGTCCACCGGGACGATCTCGTCGTGCTCGAACCCCGGGAATGACGGCCATGAGACGACCCGCGAGCGAGGGGCTCGCTGCCGAGATGCGGCGGCTCGCGGAGGCGTCCCGCGACGCCGCGCGCGTGCTCGGCTGCGCGGAGACGCGCGCGAAGGACGCCGCGCTGCGCGCCGCCGCCGACGCCATCGGCCGGCGGCGGGCGGAGATCCTCGCCGCGAACGCCGAGGACCTCGCCGCCGCGCGCGCCGCGGGGCAGTCCGCCGCCTACCTCGACCGGCTCGCGCTCGACGACAGGCGGCTCGAGGAGATCGCCGGCGCGCTGCGCGAGGTCGCGGCCCTGCCCGACCCGGTGGGCGAGGTGACCGCGAGCTGGCGGCGCCCGAACGGCCTCTCGGTGAAGAAGGTCCGCATCCCGCTGGGCGTCGTGCTGATGGTGTACGAGGCGCGGCCGAACGTGACGGTGGACGCGGCGGCGCTCTGCGTGAAGAGCGGCAACGCCGCCATCCTGCGGCCCGGCTCGGACGCGCTCCGCTCGTCGCTCGCGCTCCAGGCCGCCTTCGCGGAGGGGCTCGCCGCGGCGGGCCTGCCGGCGGCGAGCGCCCAGGTCGTGCCCACCGCCGACCGCGAGGCGACCTTCGAGCTGCTGAAGCTCGACGATCTCATCGACCTCGCCATCCCGCGCGGCGGCCCGTCGCTCATCCGCGCCGTCGCGGAGCGGTCGCGCGTGCCGGTGGTGAAGCACTACCAGGGCGTCTGCCACCTCTACCTCGACGAGAGCGCACCGCTCGAGCAGGCGAAGGACCTCGCGCTGAACGGCAAGGTGCAGCGCCCCGCCGTGTGCAACGCGACCGAGTGCCTCCTCGTGCACCGGGAGGCGGCCGGGCGGCTCCTCCCCGGGGTGGGGCGCGCCCTCGCCGACGCCGGCGTCGAGCTCCGCTGCTGCCCGACCTCGCTCACCATCCTCGCCCGCGCGGGCGTCCCCGCGGTGGCCGCCGCGCCCGACGACTTCGGCAAGGAGTTCTCGGACAAGATCCTGGCGGTGCGCGTGGTCCACGATCTCGACGGCGCGCTCGATCACATCGCCCGCTACGGCTCGCTCCACACCGAGGCGATCCTGACGCGGGACCTCGCGAGCGCGCGCCGCTTCGAGCGCGAGGTGACGGCGAGCGCGGTCATGGTGAACGCCTCGACCCGGTTCAACGACGGCGGCGAGCTCGGCCTGGGAGCCGAGATCGGAATCTCAACGACGAAGCTCCACGCGTTCGGCCCCATGGGCCTCTCCGAGCTGACCACCCAGAAGTACGTGGTGGAAGGCGACGGACACGTGCGGAGCTAGGGGAAAGAATGGCGATCAAGAAGAAGGCGATTGCGAAGAAGGCGACGAGGAAGACGACCGCGAAGTTCGGAAAGGCGCCCGCGCGCGGCGGGAGGCAGTCCGCGCGGGGCGGGAAGATCCCGGCGAAGCGGCGGCGCGTCCCCGCGCCGGCGTCGCAAGCGCAGAAGCGGACCCCGCGCGCGCCGAAGCGGGCCGCCGCCGCCGGGCTCCCTTCCGCCGCCGCCGAGGCCGCCGCGCCGATGCCCGACGTCGCCCGCCCGACCGCGCTCGCGATCGCCCAGGCCGGCCTCGACAAGAAGGCCGAGGACGTGACGGTGCTCGACGTCCGCGGCCTCACGAGCTACGCGGACTACTTCGTCGTCATGACGGCCGACTCGGACCGGCAGGCCTCCGCCATCGCCGATCACGTCGAGCAGACCATGAAGCAGCAGGGCGTCTCCAAGGTCGGCGTCGAGGGCTACGAGACCGGCCGCTGGATCCTCGTCGACTACGGCGACGTGGTCGCGCACGTGATGAGCCGCGACTCACGCGGCTTCTACGACATCGAGGGGCTCTGGGCGGACGCGCCGCGCTTCACCGTGGAGGCGTGAGGCCTCCGCCGCTCCACGGATTTCACCAGCGAAGCGAGCTCGGCGGGGCGACGCCGCCCCGCGGGGCAGGGCGGCCGTGGATCAGAAGCGCGGGTGGCAGTAGTTGCAGGCCCAGTAGAACTCGTACGCGTCGCCCCAGCGCAGCGGCTTGACGCTGCCCGCGTCGGCGTACGCCTGCCGCTCGAGGTGGCAGCCCACGTTGGAGCAGGTGCGGGTGGCCGGGTCGTAGCTCGCGTGCTCGAGCGAGACGGCGAGCACGCTCGTCCCGTCGGACGCCTTGCGCACCTCCGTGCCCGGCGGGAGCGCCGCGGCGTCGACCCGCACGTTGAAGGGCCACACGTAGTACGGCGCGATCGGTCCCGGCGGCGTGAGCAGCGGGAGCCCGGTGCCGGGGTAGTACGAGGGCAGCGTCGGGCGGGGATCGAACACCACGTCGGCCCGGCCGTTCACGTGGCGGAGCGGGAGCACCTTGCCCGAGCCCATGCGCGCGCGCGCGCCGTCGTGGCAGGTCGCGCACTGCGACGACTGCCAGTCCAGGGATTCCTTGCGCGTCGGGTCGGCTTCGGGCACGTCGAGCGCGTAGCTGCCCCGGGTGTCGAGGTAGTAGAAGCCGCCCCCCTTCACGTTGGCGGGGTCCACCGTGTCGAAGTGGCAGGTCTGGCAGGTGATGGGCGCGGCCGCGCTCTCGCCCGCCCAGCCGAGGCCCCCGCCGTGCTTCGAGCCCGACGGGTGCCACGCGCCGGGCAGGCCCGCGTAGTGGCCCCACTCCCAGCCGTCGCCGGCGAGCTGCAGGTGCGAGTTGGGCGCGGCGCTCGCCGAGCCGGCGGAGCGATAGCGGGGCGGGTTCCCGTGGCAGCCGTCGCAGCCGAGCGCGCCGGGCGCCGCGGTCCAGGCGGGCGTCGTGCGGTAGTCGAGCGGCGCGTGGGGCGCGGCGAGGCCGCTCGAGTGGCAGTAGACGCCGCTGCACGTCCCCGTCGCAGGATCCCAGGCCGCCTGCGGCGCGTTGCGGCGCTTGATGGCGTCGCCCGCGACCGGCTGTGGCGGCGGGGTGAGCACGACGTCCGGCAGCCCGTCGTTCCCGAGGTCGGCCTCGTGCGCCGCCGGATCGAGCGGGTGGCAGTGGCCGCACCCGAAGGCGTAGCGCGTGCCGCCCGTCGCCACGTCCTCGAGGATGCGCAGGTCGCCGTAGACGAGCGCGTCTGCGCCGACCATCATCGCGTGCGCGAGGTGGGCGCCCGTCGCCGGAGGGGCGCCGTGGCAGGAGTCGCAGGCGCCAGTCGAGACGGGCGGCGGCTCGCCGGGGGGCGGCGGCGCCCGGGTCGGCCCGATGGGCGCACGGGAGTCGCACGCGCTCCCGAGGAGCAGCGCGAGCGCGAGCGCGCGCAGCGCGTCCTTCAACGAGATGCGCGCCATCGATCCTCCCAGAGACTTCCCCCGCCGGGATCCTCGGGGAATCGCGCCGCTCGCGCCAGTTTTCGCCGTCAGGCGTCCGCGGCCGCCGGCGCGTCGCGCGTGGCGAGCGCCGCCGCGGCGAGCACCATGGCGCCGCCGAGCGCGAGGTTCCAGCCGACGGCCTCGCGGAGCAGGACCGCGCCCAGGGTGACCGCCACGGTGGTGTCGAGGAGCGGGAGCGCGCCGATGGCGGCGATGGGCACGCGCGGCACGAGCCAGTAGAGCCCGATGTAGGTGAGGGCCGTCCCGAACACCGCGAGGTAGGCGAGCGCGCCCAGCGCGGCAGGCGTGTACTCCGCGGGCCGGCCGTGCTCGAGCGCCAGCGCCGCGGCGAGGAGCACGACGGCGCCCACGAGCGTCTGGCCCGCCGTCATGGCGAGCGGCGAGACGGCGAGGAGGTGGCGCCGCACGAGGACGTTCGCGAGCGCGACGACGATGGAGGCGCAGAGGATGAGCGCGCCCCCGAGCGCGAGCCGGCCCGAGCTCTGGAGCGAGCCGAGGTGAGGCGCCTGGAGGACGGCGATGCCCGCGACGCCGAGGGCGGCGGAGGCGAGCTTCGTCGGCGTGAGCCGCTCGCCGGGGAGGAAGACCCGCGCGAGGAGCGCGATCCAGACCGGGAAGCTCGCGAAGAGCAGCGCGGCGAGGCCCGAGGGGACCCACTGCTGCGCGACGAACATGAGCCCGTAGGGGAGGGCGATCTGGAAGATCCCCACGAGCGCGATGCGGGGCCCCGCCTCGCCGACGAGCACGCGCCAGGCCCCGCCGCGCAGCGCGAACGGCGCGAGGAGCGCCGCCGCGAGCGCCATCCGCACGCCCGCGAAGCGCAGCGGCGGCAGGTGCTCGAGCCCGACGCGGATGACCGACCAGGTCGAGCCCCACAGGAACGCGATGGCGACGTAGACGAGGACGATGCGGGCGCGCACGGGGGCGCATCCTATAGCGCCGCCGCCTCGAGGTGCTCTCGCGCCGGAGCCCGGCTCGCGCGAGCGGGCCGTCACGGCGCCGCTAGATCCTCACGAACCACGCCGCGAGCGCGGCGGCGAGCGCGAGCACGAGCGCGAGCCCTACCCGGAACGGCGCGCGGTGGCGGATGGGGAACTCGGCCGCGGTGGCGGAGCCGCGCACGTCGGCGACGCGCGTCGCGCGGAGCGTGGAGAGATCGACCTTCGAGAGCGCGACCTCCTCGGTCGCGTAGCCGCGGTTCGCGAGCAGCGCCACGAGGCGCGCGCGGGGGTGGAGCTTGCGGCCGACGAGGCGCGCGGCGGTCGCGTCGAGCACGCGGGCGAGGGCTGCGGCGGAGGAGATGCGCGCGGCGGGCCTCCTCGAGAGACAGCGCTCGATGGCGTGCGCGAGCCGGCGCGGGCAGTCGGGCGCGAGCGCGCGGACCTTCTTGAAGCGGCCGCGCGAGATGGCGGCGAACAGCTCCTCGGCGTTCTTGCCGCGGAACGGCTTCTCGCCGGTGACGAGCTCGTAGAGCGTCACCCCGAGCGCCCACACGTCGGCGCCCGGCCCCTCCTCCTCCCCTGCGAGCACCTCCGGCGCCATGTACGAAGGGCTGCCCACCAGCATGCCGGCCTTGGTGAGCGACAGATCGTCGGCGCCCTTCGCGATGCCGAAGTCCATGAGCTTCACCTCGCCGTCGCGAGAGACCATCACGTTCGCGGGCTTCACGTCGCGGTGGAGGAGCCCGTTGAAGTGGACGTAGTCGAGCGCGTCGGCGATCCGCGCCCCGACCACGGCCACGCAGTCGGCGGGGAGCGCGCCGCCCGTCGCGAGGACGCGGGCGAGGTCGGCCCCGTCGACGAGATCGGTCACGAGGTAGAGGCCCTCGTCCTTCTCCACGAGGTCGTGGACGCCGACGATGGCCTCGTGCCGGAGGCGGGCGTAGGCCCGCCCTTCTCGACGGAACCGCTCCACTATCTCCTTGGAGCGCGCGAGCTTGGTGTCGAGCGCCTTCACGGCCACGGGGCGCTCGAGGCCGTCCTGGTGGGCCTCGTAGACGACGCCCATGCCGCCACGCCCGATTTCTCGGACGATCCGGCTCGTACCGACCTTGCGCACCATGGCCGGGCAGCTTGCGACGGCGGCAACCCGGCGTGCAAGCGGGCGGCTGCGCGTGGATGTGGGAGTCCGCATGATCCGAATGCGGAGCGATCCGGTCCTGGAAGAACGCCGAGGGCCCCCGGGGTTGTCGGAGGGGTCGGTCGATCTGCTACAGTTCTCGGGCTCCAGCGGCCCCACTCGACCAGTAGTCAATCCCGCTCGGCTGTTCCGCGGCGTAAACGCGCGCGCGGCGGCGCGCACGTCCCGAGGAGGCATTACCGATGGCGAACAGGCGCATGGTGACCATGGACGGCAACGAGGCCGTCGCCTCGGTCGCCCACCGGATCAACGAGGTGATCGCGATCTACCCGATCACCCCCTCCTCCAACATGGGCGAGTGGGCGGACGAGTGGTCGGCCAAGGGACGGAAGAACATCTGGGGCACCATCCCCTCCGTCTCCGAGATGCAGTCGGAGGGCGGCGCGGCCGGTGCGGTGCACGGCGCGCTGCAGGCGGGAGCGCTCACGACGACCTTCACGGCGTCGCAGGGCCTGCTCCTCATGATCCCGAACATGTACAAGATCGCGGGCGAGCTCACCGCGTTCTGCATGCACGTCAGCGCGCGCACGCTCGCGACGCACGCGCTCTCGATCTTCGGCGACCACTCCGACGTGATGGCGGTCCGCCAGACGGGCTTCGGGCTGCTCTCCTCGGCGTCGGTGCAGGAGGCGCACGACTTCGCGGCCATCGCGCAGCGCGCCTCGCTCTTCTCGCGCATCCCGTTCCTCCACTTCTTCGACGGCTTCCGCACCTCGCACGAGGTCGCGAAGATGGAGGAGCTCACCGACGACGACCTCCGCCAGATGATCCCGGAGGAGCTCGTCGCCGCCCACCGGTCCCGGGCGCTCACGCCCGACAAGCCGAGCGTGCGCGGCACGGCCCAGAACCCCGACGCGTTCTTCCAGGCGCGCGAGGCGTGCAACCCGTTCTACGCCGAGGCCGCCGAGCACGTGCAGGAGGCGATGAACGCGTTCGGCAAGCTCACCGGCCGCAACTACAAGCTCTTCGAGTACGTCGGCCACCCTGAGGCGGAGCGCGTGGTCGTCGCGATGGGCTCCGCGTGCGAGACGATCGAGGAGACCGTCGAGCACCTCGTCGCGAAGGGCGAGAAGGTCGGCCTCGTGAAGGTCCGGCTCTACCGGCCCTTCGATCTCGGGGCGTTCATGACGGCCTTCCCGCGGACCGTGCACCACATCGCGGTGCTCGATCGCACGAAGGAGCCGGGCGCGCTCGGCGAGCCGCTCTACCAGGACGTCGTCACCGCGCTGCGCGAGGCGGAGCAGGCGCACATCGACCGCTTCCACCACCAGCTCACCGTCATCGGCGGCCGCTACGGCCTCTCCTCCAAGGAGTTCACGCCCGGGATGGTGAAGGCGGTCTACGACGAGCTCGGGAAGCCGCGGCCGAAGCGCCACTTCACCATCGGCATCAACGACGACATCAGCAACACGTCGCTCAAGTACGACTCCGCCTTCGACACCGAGCCCGCCGGCGTCGTGCGCGCGCTCTTCTACGGCCTCGGCGCGGACGGCACGGTCGGCGCGAACAAGAACTCCATCAAGATCATCGGCGAGGACACGCCCAACTTCGCGCAGGGCTACTTCGTCTACGACTCGAAGAAGTCCGGCTCGGTGACGATCTCGCACCTGCGCTTCGGGCCGAAGCCGATCCGCTCCGCGTACCTCATCTCGAAGGCGAACTTCGTCGCCTGCCACCAGTTCGGCTTCCTCGAGAAGTACGACATGGTCGAGGCGGCGGCGCCCGGCGCGACCTTCCTCCTCAACTCGCACTACGGGCCCGACGAGGTCTGGGACCACCTGCCGGCCGAGGTGCAGGACGAGATCCTGCGGAAGAAGCTCAAGGTCTTCGTCATCGACGCGTACAAGGTCGCGCGCGAGACGGGCATGGGGGTGCGCATCAACACCATCATGCAGACCTGCTTCTTCGCGATCTCGGGCGTGCTCCCGCGCGACGAGGCGATCGGGCACATCAAGAAGACGATCGAGAAGACCTACGCGCGCAAGGGGCCGGAGGTCGTCCAGAAGAACTTCGCCGCGGTGGACCACACCCTCGCCCACCTCTTCGAGGTGAGCACCGCGAACCGCAAGGTGAGCGGGACGCCGCGCCCGCCTGCGGTCGCCGAGGTGGCGCCGGACTTCGTGAAGCGCGTCACGGCGCTCATGCTCGCCGGCAAGGGGGACCAGCTCCCGGTGTCGGCCTTCCCGGTGGACGGCACCTGGCCGACCGGGACGTCCAAGTGGGAGAAGCGCTCGATCGCGCTCGAGCTGCCGGTGTGGGAGCCGAGCCTCTGCATCCAGTGCAACAAGTGCGCGCTCATCTGCCCGCACGCGGCGATCCGCCCGAAGTTCTTCGCGCCCGAGGTGCTCGCCTCCGCGCCGAAGACCTTCGTGACGATGGACTTCAAGTCGCCGGAGGTGAAGGGGAACAAGTACGCGCTCCAGGTCGCCCCGGACGACTGCACCGGCTGCTCGCTGTGCGTGGAGATCTGCCCGGCCGAGTCGAAGACCGAGAAGGGCAAGAAGGCGATCAACATGACGGACGCCAATCCGCTCAAGGAGAAGGAGCGGACGAACTGGGCGTTCTTCCTGTCCATCCCCGAGGCGGACCGCACCCGCGTGAAGCTCGACGTGAAGGGGACGCAGTTCCTCCAGCCGCTCTTCGAGTTCTCCGGCGCCTGCACCGGCTGCGGCGAGACCCCGTACCTGAAGCTCCTCACGCAGCTCTACGGTGACCGCGCCATCATCGCGAACGCCACGGGCTGCTCCTCCATCTTCGGCGCGAACCTGCCGACGACGCCGTACACGCAGGACGAGGCGGGCCGCGGTCCGGCCTGGGCGAACTCGCTCTTCGAGGACAACGCCGAGTTCGGCTTCGGCATGCGGCTCGCCATCGACAAGCAGGCCGAGCACGCGAAGGAGCTCCTCGGGAAGATGGGCACCGCCGTGGGCGACGGGCTCGTCGAGGAGATCCTGAAGGCCGAGCAGGGCGACGAGGCCGCGATCGGGAAGCAGCGCGAGCGCGTGAAGCTCCTCAAGCAGAAGCTCGCGAAGCTCGACACCTTCGAGGCGCGCTGGCTCTCGAAGATCGCCGACTACCTCGTCCGCAAGTCGGTCTGGATCGTCGGCGGCGACGGCTGGGCGTACGACATCGGGTACGGCGGCCTCGACCACGTCATCGCGCAGGGCCGCGACGTGAACATCCTCGTGCTCGACACGGAGGTGTACTCGAACACCGGCGGCCAGGCGTCGAAGGCGACGCCCATGGGCGCCGCGGCGAAGTTCGCGGTGGCCGGAAAGACCTTGCCGAAGAAGGACCTCGCCATGCTCGCCATGAGCTACGGCCACCCCTACGTCGCGCGGGTCGCGCTCGGCGCCAAGGACGCGCAGACGGTGAACGCGTTCAAGGAGGCGGACAGCTACACCGGCACCTCCGTCATCGTCGCCTACTCGCACTGCATCGCGCACGGGTACGAGATGTCCGAGGCGCTCGGGCAGCAGGAGAAGGCGGTCGAGTCCGGCTACTGGCCGCTCTTCCGCTACGATCCGCGGCGCGTGGCCCAGGGGGAGAGCCCGCTCAAGCTCGACAGCCCCGCGCCGAAGATCGACCTCGCCCGGTTCGTCGAGAACGAGACCCGCTTCCGGCAGGTCGAGGCGGCGAACCCCGAGGGCTTCGCGAAGATGCTCGCGCAGGCGCAGAAGGACGTCCGCGAGCGCTACGCGCTCTACGAGCAGCTCGCCCGCGCGATGAACCCGGCGAACCTCGTTCCCGGCGCCGCCGCCGCGACCCCGGCCGCTGCCCCGGGGAAGCCGCCGCCGCCCAAGGCGCGCGCGTAGCCTCGAGGAGCCGCGCGAAGACACGACGGGCCCGATCCGCTCCGGCGGGTCGGGCCCGTCTTCTCTCCGGGGGCGCGCGCTACTTCAGCGTCGCGAAGCGCGCGTCCAGGAGCTCGACCTCCGCGACCACCCCCGCGTGATCGCTCGGCCACAGCGCGACGTCCTCCGACACCGCGACGCGATCCTCCGAAGCCTCGCCTACCACCTCCGCGGAGCGCGGCACCATCGGACCGCGGAAGAGCACGTAGTCGATGCGCTCGTCGAGGTCGATCGCCGGTATGGAGAGCACCTCGGGGTAGGGGCTCGTGAAGCCCGCGTCGTCGGGGTTCACGACGGGCCACACGTCCGTGAAGCCTGCGTCCGCGAGCGCCGCGGCGCCTTCCGTCCCGGGCAGCGAGTTCAGATCGCCGGCGAGGATGACCCGCGAGGTCCCCGCGGACGACGCCTCGGCGAGCTTCGTCGCCTGCGCGACGCGAACGGTCGGGTCGTAGGCCTCGAGGTGCGTGTTCACGAACCGCAGCCGCTCCCCGCGGTACTCCACCTCCACGCTCGTCCAGCCGCGGAGGATCGCGAGGGGCTGCCCCAGCACGTCGAAGTGGACGAGCTCCGGGCAGGCCGGATCGGCGGCGCAGGAGTCCGGACCGTAGACGTCCGAGCGCGGGTCCGACACGTGCAGCCCGGGCTCGTCGGCGCGGGTGAGGATCACGTCGCGATCGGTGATGGCGACCGTCTCGCCGGTCGCGATGGGCACCGCGAGGCTGGTGAGGGGGAGGACGACGGCGGGCGCGTACGAGAGGCCGCGCTCCGCGAGCTTGTCGAGGAGCACCTCGAGGTAGTCGAAGCGTACCGCGAAGTCCGCGGAGCCGGCCGGCGCCTTCTGCCAGAGGGTGACCTCCTGCAGCGCGACCAGATCCGGCGAGGTGGCGGCGATCTCGTCGGCGATCCCGTCGAACCGGGCGAGGACGTCGTCGGACCCGTAGCCGCGGTCGTTCGCCTCGACCGTCGTCCAGATCGTGGTCGCGGCGGTGACCAGCTCCGAAACGGACCGCGCGGCGAGGGCGGGCCCGAGCTCGGCGCCGAGGTAGAGGTTCCGCGTCATGACCGTGAGCTGCTTGTTTCCGCCGGCGTTGCCGGGATCGACGGCGGACGCGCTTGTCGCATCCGAGGAGGAGGAGAGGGTGGGCGCGGCGGCCGGGCCGCAGGCGGCGAGCGCCGCCGCGGCGACGAGCGCGAAGAGGGAGGACGGCGCGACCTTCGAGAGGGCCATGGCGCACCTCGGGCCAGGGTTGGCGGAGAGTGCGGGGAGCCTAGCGTGGCCTGCTCGCCCGGACGCCGGGCCTGGAGGGACGCCCCATCGCGCGCACCATTCGTGTCGGCCCTTCGCGAGCCCCGTGGCGCGAGCGCAGATCGCGAGCGAAAGGTCGTTGACCCCAATCAGGCTCGCGCTTCGGCCCCCATTTCGGTCATAAGGAGGGGTCCGCCAGCAGGGGCGGTCCTTGTTTCCGATCAAGAGGAAGGCACGCATGGCGAGGCGACCCCACCGGATGGCGACGCGCGTCGCGGCGATCGCGCTCACATTCCTGGCGCTCGGCGCCTGCAAGCGCGGCGGTGACGGAGCGGGCGGAAAGGCGGCCGCGCCGGAGCCGATCACCCTCGCGCCCGAGAACGTCGCCACGGTGACCGAGCGGACGCTCCAGGCCGGGCCGGACATCTCCGGGACGCTGCGCGCCAAGCGCGCCGCCGCCCTGCGGGCGGAGGTCGGCGGGACCGTGCTCGAGGTGCTCGCCGAGGCGGGCGAGCGCGTCCCGCAGGGAAAGGTCCTGGCACGCGTCGACGTGACGGCGCTCCGAGACGCGCTCGTCGCGGCCCAGTCCGGCGTCTCCGCCGCACGAAACTCGCTGCACGTGGCGGAGGCGAACGCGAAGCGGGCGCGGACCCTCGCCGAGGCGGGCGCCTTCGCCGTCCAGCAGGCGGAGCAGGCCGAGGCGGCGCTCGAGGGCGCGCGGGCGCAGCTCGCCGACGCGCAGTCGCGGTTCGTCTCCGCCCAGCAGCAGGTGGCGAAGTCGCAAGTCAAGGCGCCGTTCGCGGGGGTCCTGTCCGAGCGGCAGGTGTCGGTGGGGGACATCGTGGCGCCGGGGGCGCCGCTCTTCACGGTCATCGATCCGGCCCGGCTGCAGTTCGAGGGATCGGTGCCCGCCGCGCAGGTCGGCCTCGTGCGGCCGGGCGCGCGCGTGGACTTCACGGTCACCGGCTTCGAGCAGGTGTTCCAGGGCGAGATCGAGCGCGTGAACCCCGCCGTGGACCCCGCCACCGGGCAGGTCCGCGTCTACGTCGACGTGAAGAACGACGACGGCCGGCTCATCTCGGGGCTCTACGCGCACGGCCGCGTCGCCGCGGAGAGCGCCACCGGACCTGCGGCGCCGGCCAGCGCCGTGGACGACTCGAGCAAGCCGCCCACCGTGATGCGCGTCGCGGGCGGGAAGGTCGAGCGGGTCTCGGTGGAGGTCGCGCTGCGCGACGACGTGACCGGCGCGGTGGCCTTCCGCTCGGGCGTGACCGCGGGCGACGTGCTCGTGCTCGGCTCGGCGCGGGCGACGCTCCCGGAGGGGGCCCCCGTGCGCGTCGCGCAGCCGGAGGCGCCGGGGGCAGGCGCCGGGGCGCCGCCGAAGCAGGAGGAGCGGAGGAGCGCGAGGCCGGAGGACGGCGCGCAGGCGTCGGACGGCGGGGGGCGGTAGATGTTCGTCTCCGACTTCGCCATCAAGAAGCCGATCGTCACCGTCACGGTGATGCTCGCGCTCGTCATCTTCGGGCTCGTGGCGCTGTTCGCCCTGAAGACCGACGAGTTCCCGGACGTGCAGCCGCCCGTGGTCGCCGTCACGATCGTCTACCCGGGCGCGTCGCCGGAGACGGTGGAGCGCGAGCTCATCGATCCCATCGAGGACGCGATCTTCTCGATCAGCGGGATCGACGGGAAGCAGACCACCGCCTCCGCCACCGACGGCCTCGCCCAGTTCATCGTCTTCTTCGACTTCGAGAAGAACCTGCAGGAGGCGACGCAGGACATCCGCGACGCCATCAGCGAGAAGCGCGCCGACCTGCCGCTCGAGATGGAGGAGCCGATCATCACGCGGTTCGATCCGTCCGACGAGCCGATCGTCTCCCTCACGCTCACCTCGGACTCCATCGACGTCCCGGCGCTCACGCGCCTCGCAGACGAGGTCGTCTCGCGCGAGCTGCGCGCCGCGCAGGGGGTCGCCGACGTCCGGCTCGTCGGCGGGCAGAAGCGCGAGCTCACCGTGGAGCTGAACCCGCAGGCGATGGCCGCCGCCGGCGTCGCGGCGAACGACGTGGTCGGGGCGCTCCAGGCGCAGAACCTCGCCGCGCCGGTCGGGCGGGTGAACACGAAGCTCGGCGAGCAGTCGATCCGGCTCACCGGGCGGCTTCAGACGCCGGAGGAGTTCGCCGCGCTCGCGGTGGCGACGCGGAGCGGACAGGTGGTCCGGCTCGGGCAGGTCGCGTCCGTGAAGGACGGCGCGGAGGAGCCGCGCACGCTCGCCCTCTACGACTCCTCGGAGGCGGTCGGCCTCGAGGTGCTGAAGACGAAGGGCTACTCGACGACGGCGGTCGCCGACCAGATCAAGGCGCGCGCGAAGGCGCTCGAGGCGCGGCTGCCCAAGGCCGCCAAGCTCCAGGTGGTCCAGGACGCGGGCCAGCGGGTGCGCCGCTCGGTGAACGAGGTGCAGACGACGCTCGTCGAGGGCGCGCTCCTCACCGTGCTCGTCGTGTTCTTCTTCCTCAACTCCTGGCGCTCGACCGTCATCACCGGCCTCGCGCTGCCGGTCTCGGTGCTCGCCGCCTTCATCAGCGTCTGGGCGTTCGGCTTCACGCTCAACACCATGTCGCTCCTCGGGCTCTCGCTCGCCATCGGCATCCTCATCGACGACGCCATCGTGGTGCGCGAGAACATCGTCCGGCACATCGAGCTCGGCGAGGACCACACCACCGCCTCGTTCAAGGGCACCGACGAGATCGGCCTCGCGGTCGCGGCCACGACCTTCTCGATCGTCTCGGTGTTCGTGCCGGTCGCGTTCATGTACGGGGTGGCCGGCCAGTGGTTCAAGCCGTTCGCCCTCACCATCGCCGCGGCGGTGCTCGTCTCGCTCTTCGTCTCCTTCTCGCTCGACCCCATGATGTCGGCCTACTGGCCGGACCCCCAGATCGAGAAGGGCCAGGCGCGCGGCCCGGTCGGCCGGGCGCTCGGCGCGTTCAACGCCTGGTTCGACCGGCAGGCGGACCGCTACAAGGGCGTCGTCTCCTGGGCGCTCGACCACCGCTGGATCATGCTCGCGGTCGCGTCCCTGTCGTTCTTCGGCGCCATCTTCCTGCAGGGGGCGTTCGGCGGCGCGGGGTTCGTGCCCATCTCGGACCGCAGCGAGGTGAGCCTCATCGTCCAGACGCCGCCGGGGTCGTCGCTCGAGTACACCCGCGCCAAGGTCGAGGAGGCGAACGCGATCGTCCACCGCCACCCGGAGGTGAAGTACGTCTACTCCTCCATCGGCACGCCCATCCCGCTGCAGGCTCCCGGCGTGGATCAGGCGCTCGTCTACGTGCGGCTCGTGCCGAAGAAGGACCGGGGCGTCTCGCAGGACGCGCTCGGGGCCGTCCTCCGCCGCGAGCTCTCGCGCGTCGCGGGCGCGGACATCTCGGTGTTCACGAGCGGCTTCGGCGGGGCGTTCAAGTCGATCCAGCTCGAGCTGCGTGGGCCGGAGTCGCGCGTGCTCGCCCAGTACGCGGAGCGGGTGAAGGCGGTCGCGCAGTCGGTGCCGGGCGCGGTGGACGTCGGGCTCTCCACGCGCGGCCAGAAGCCGGAGCTCGAGGTGGCGGTGAACCGCGGCCTCTCCGGCAACCTCGGCGTCACCGTCGGGCAGATCGCGCAGTCGCTCCGCATCGCCTTCGCCGGGCTCGACTCGGGCGACTGGGTGGATCCGACCGGCGAGACCCGCGACGTGATGGTCCGGCTCGCCCCCGAGGCGCGCGAGCGCGCCGCCGACCTGCGCCAGCTCCCGCTCGTGCTCCACGCGCAGAACGGCGGGAACCCGCAGGTGGTGCCGCTCGGGCAGGTCGCCGCGGTGCGGGAGGGGCTCGGGCCCGCGCAGATCTCCCACCTCGACCGCGAGCGCGTCATCAACATCCAGGGCAACGTCGCGGGCCGCTCGCTCTCCGAGGTGGTGCAGGACATCGAGAAGCGGCTCGGCGCGGAGGTGAAGCTCCCGCCGGGCTACACGCTCCGCCAGGGCGGCGAGAGCGCGGACCAGGCCGAGGTGTTCACGCGCGTGGGCCTCGCGCTGCTCCTCGCCGTGCTGCTCATGTACCTCATCCTGGTCCTTCAGTTCGGCTCGTTCCTCGACCCGCTCGCCATCCTCATGTCGCTCCCGCTGTCGCTCATCGGCGTCGTCGGCGCGCTCCTCGTGACGGGGGACACGCTCAACATCATGAGCCTCATCGGCGTCATCCTCCTCTTCGGCATCGTCGCGAAGAACGCCATCCTCCTCATCGACTTCGCGAAGTGGGCGCGCGAGGAGCGAGGCATCTCGATCCGCGACGCGCTCGTCGAGGCGGGGCGGATCCGCCTGCGGCCCATCATGATGACGAGCGTGGCGATCATCGCGGGCATGATCCCGGTCGCGCTCGGCCTGGGCGAGGGCGGCGACTTCCGTGCGCCGCTCGGGCGGGCGGTGATCGGCGGCGTCATCACCTCGACGCTCCTCACCCTCCTCGTCATCCCCACCGTCTACGAGATCATGGACGGCCTCCGGGAGCGGGTGCGCCGCATGTTCCGCCGCGTCCTGCGCCCGGGCCACGCCGGCGAGGGCGGGCACGAGCCCGCGCCGGCGCCGCACGCGCGCGCGGGCGGGGTGCGGCGCGAGCTGGACTGAGCGGGCCTAGCCCATCCCCCTCAGCGCCGCCTGCGCGGCGTGGTACCCGCACATCCCGTGGACCCCGCCGCCCGGCGGCGTGGAAGCCGAGCACAGGTAGAGGCCGCGCACGGGCGTGGACCAGGGGACGAGCCGCGCGGCCGGGCGGAAGAGCGTCTGCGCGAGCGTGTTCGCCCCGCCGCCCACGTCGCCGCCGACGAGGTTCGGGTCGTCTGACTCGAGCGCGGCGGGGCCTCGGACCGCACGCGCGAGGACGCGCTCGCGGAAGCCCGGCGCGAACCGCTCGAGCTGCGCCTCGATCCCCGCGAGCGCGTCGCCGGCGAAGCCGTTCGGGACGTGGCAGTAGGCCCAGGCCGTGTGCCGGCCCGGCGGCGCGCGCGAAGGATCGAACAGCGTGGGCTGCGCGACGAGCACGAACGGTCGCGCCGGGGATTCGCCTCGCCACACGGCCGCCTCGGCGGCGGCGATCTCCTCGAGCGAGCCCCCGAGGTGCACGGTCCCCGCCCGCTCGCACTCCGCGGCGCGCCAGGGGATCGGGCCGTCGAGGGCGTAGTCCACCTTGAACGCGCCGGGACCGTACCGGAAGCGCGCGAGCGCCGCGGCGTAGCGCCGCGGCAGGCGACCGCCCGCGACGCGCAGCACCTGGCGCGGCGTGAGGTCGAGGAGGGTCGCGCGCGCGGTCGGGAGCGCGTCGAGCGAGGTCACCTCCTCGCCCGTCACGATCGTGCCCCCCCGCGCCCGGACGAGGCCCGCGAGCGCGTCGGCGATCGCCTGCGCCCCGCCGGCCGGGAACGGCCAGCCGAGCGCGTGGCCCGCCCCGCCGAGCACGAGCGCGAAGGCCGCGCTGGGCGTGCGCTCGAGCGGGAGCTGCGCGTGCGCGGCGAGGCCTGCGAGGAGCGCGCGCGCCCGCGGGCCACGGAAGCGCGCGCGGGCGAGCGAGGCGGCCGGCACGAGCGCGGGCAGCCCGAACCGCGCGAGGAGGAGCGGTCGCCGCGGGACGCGCAGCAGGCCGCCGAAGAGCTCCTCGACGAGCGCCTCGAACCCGTCCGTGATGGGCTCGAGGAGCGCCCGCCACGCCCGGGCGTCGGGGCCGTCGAGCGAGTCCCCCGTCGCCGCGAAGGAGCGCGAGAGGAGCGCGGCCGTGCCGTCGTCGAACGGGTGCGCGGCCGCGGCGGGGGGCTCGATCCAGGAGAGGCCGTAGGCCGCGAGCGGCAGCCGGCGCAGGAAGGGCGACCCCGCGGCGAGCGGGTGGACCGCGGAGCAGTGGTCGTGGCGAAAGCCGGGGAGGGTGAGCGGCAGCGTGCGCGCCCCGCCGCCCACCTCGGCGTTCCGCTCCAGCACGCGCACACGCACCCCGGCGGCGCCGAGGGCCACGGCGGCCGCGAGGCCGTTCGGGCCGGAGCCGACGACCACTGCGTCCGGGGAGATCACCGGCCGGTGGTAGCGCGCGCGGCCGGGTCGCGCGAGCGCCGCGCCGGGGGGCTCTCCGGTCGAGTGCGTCAAGGCGGCGCGACGGGCGCCCGCTCGACGGCGTACAATTTGTCGTCAGATCCTTTTCGTGGCTCGTGCGTTCGAGAGCCTGAAGGCCCGGAGCGACGGTGCCGCCGGACGAGAGCGACGAACGACTCATGCTGCGGTTCCGGGGGGGCGACGCGCGGGCCTTCGAGGCCCTCATGCGCCGCCACCGCGCGCCCGTCTTCTCGTTCCTCGTGCGGCTCACCGCCGACCGGGCACGGGCCGAGGATCTCTGTCAGGAGGTGTTCCTCAAGGTGGTGAAGGCGTCCCGCACATGGGAGGAGCGCGCGCGGTTCAGGACCTGGGTGTACGCGATCGCCCGGAACCTCGCGATCGACGAGGCGCGCCGGGCGGCGTTCCGGCGCGCAGAGCCGCTCGACGCGCCTGGCCCGACGGGCGCGGCGGCGCACGCTGCGGACGGTCCGTCGCCGGACGCGGCCGCCGACGCGGCGCTCCTCCGGCCCCGGCTCGAGGCGGCGCTCGCGGCGCTGCCGGCCGAGCAGCGCGAGGTGTTCCTGCTCCGCGAGTACGCCGGGCTGCGCTTCGCGGAGATCGCGGAGGTGACCGGCACGCCCGAGAACACTGTGAAGAGCCGGATGCGCTATGCGCTCGAGGCGCTGCGCGTGGAGCTCGCCGCCGCGGGCGTGGGCCCCGACGACGGCGCGCCGTCCGCGGCGGGAGGGGCGTCCCGATGAGCCACGAGCGCTTCGCCGAGCTCCTCCTCGAGCACGCCTACGGCGAGCTGTCGCCACGCGAGGCGCGGGAGGTGGAGGCGCACGCGGCCGCCTGCGCGGAGTGCGCCGCGGAGCTCGCGCGCATCCGCGCGACGCGGCAGACGATGGCAGCGCTCCCCCAGGAGCGCGCGCCCGAGGCCGGCGAGCGGATCCTGCTCGCGGCGGCCCGCGAGGCGGCGCGCGAGCGCGGCCCGGCGCGGATCCTGCCCCGCTGGAGCTGGTCCGCCGCCGCCGTCGCCGCCGTCCTCCTCACCGTGGGGGCGGTCTCGTACCGGCTCCTCGCGCTGCGCCCCGCGGCGGAGCGGCCGGGCGAGGAGCTCCTCGGGCACACGCAGTACGCGGAGGCGCCGCCGGCGGCAGGTTCGGGCGCGGCGAGCGACGCGGCGGCGCCCGTCCCGGACGGTCCGGGCGCGACCCCGTCCGCCTCGCGGGCGGCC